>NZ_JBFBIK010000015.1:55025-86982 GCF_040685555.1 Sphaerisporangium sp. NPDC088356 | reverse complement strand
CCCAACCGGGCAGCCACGCCCCCCGCCGCCACAATAACCCCCCGCGCCGTGCCCTATCCTCCATTAATGGGGGGGCCTCGCCTGGTTTCACGTGAAACAGCGACCAGAACGCCTCCCACACCCGTGGGCGGGACGGCGCGAACCGTCCCGGTGGAGGCCGGGTAAGACCACCGCTCGCGGTGGCACCAGCCGACGAAGCAGGAAGCCGCCGAGGCGCCGCATGAACCCGCGCGGCACGGGCGAGAATCTCCAGCATTCATGCCGGAGAGCGCGTCAATTCTTGAGCGCCTGACGGATGTCGCTGACGAAGGTGTCCACGTCTTCGAGGGAAGTGTCGAAGGCGGTCATCCACCGCACGACGCCGCTGGGCGCGTCCCACACATGGAAGAGATAGCGAGACTGGAGCTCGGCGATCGCCTCGGCGGGAAGCGAGGCGTAGACCGCGTTGGACTCGACCGGCCACCGGAGGCTCAGCCCAGGGAGATCGGCCACGCCGTCCGCCAGCCTGCGCGCCATCGCGTTCGCGTGGGCGGCGTTCTCCCGCCACAGCTCCCCGGTCAGAAGGGCCGACAGCTGCACGGAGATGAAGCGCATCTTCGAGGCGAGCTGGAGCGTCTGCCGCCGGAGATAGGGGCCGGCGTCCGCCAGTTCGGGACGGAGCACGACCACCGCCTCCCCGACCAGGGCGCCGTTCTTGCTGGCCCCGAAGCTGAGCACGTCGACCCCGGCGTCGGTCGTCAGGTCCCGCAGGGAGCATCCGAGGAACGCGGCGGCGTTGGCCAGGCGGGCGCCGTCCATGTGGAGGAGCATGTCGTTGGCGTGGGCGGTGTCCGCCAGCGCGGCGATCTCGTCCCGCGTGTAGCAGGTGCCGAGCTCGGTGACCTCCGAGATGGAGACCACCCTCGGCTGGACCTCGATGATGTTGCCCCGGCCGCCGAGCCGCGCGGTCACATCCCCCGGAGTCAGCTTCCCGTCGGACGTCGGAACGGTCACGAGCTTGACCCCGAGGACGCGCTCGCTGGCCCCGGTCTCGTGGGTGGCGATGTGCGCCGTCTCCGGACAGATGATCGCCTCATAGCGGCGTCCCAGCATCAGGCTCAGCGAGACCATGTTGGCGCCCGTGCCGTTGAGTACGACGAGGCTGGTGGCGTCGTCCCCGAACTCGGCGCGGATCTGGTCGGCGAGGATGCTCGTCCAGCGGTCGTCACCGTAGGCGGGAGCGTCCCCCGAATTGGCGGCGTTGACGGCGTCGAGCACCGACGGGTGTGCTCCCGCGTGGTTGTCGCTGGCGAAGCTCTTGGCGTAAAGGGGTTCGATCACGCCGCCAGGCTACGCCGCACCCGAACCGGGACGCGCAGGACGGGATGCCAGTACGTTGACTCAGGCGCGCCGGACGGCGGCTTCCAGGAGGCCGCGGCAGATGGCGCCGAGGTCCTTGCCCGCGGCCTCCACGGCCATAGGGAGAAGAGAGGTCTCCGTCATTCCCGGAGCCACGTTGACCTCCAGGAAGTGCGGCCGGCCGAGCGCGTCCACGATCAGGTCGGTGCGGGAGAGGTCGCGCAGGCCGAGGGCCGTGTGAGCGGTGACGGCCAGCTCCGAGCATGCCTCCGCCACCTCGGGCCGGAGCCGCGCCGGAGCGAAGAACTCGGTGTGCCCGGCGGTGTAGCGGGCGGAGTAGTCGTAGACCCCCTCGTCGGCGACGATCTCGACCGGCGGCAGCGCCACCGGCCCGTCCCCGAGGTCGATCACGGAGACCGCGACCTCCACGCCCTCGATGTACTGCTCGACCAGCGCGGTGTCCCCGTAGGCGAAGCAGCCGACCATGGCGGCGGGAAGCTCCTCGGCCTTGCGGACGATGGAGCCGCCGAGGGCCGACCCGCCGCGTGACGGCTTGACGAACAGTGGGAGCCCGAGCCTGTCCACGATGCGCGCCAGCACGGCGGATGCGCCGAGGTCGTGGAAGGTCTCCTTGGGCAGGACGACCGAGTCGGGAGTGCGAACCCCCACAGAGCGGACCGTCGTCTTGGCGACCGGCTTGTCGTAGGCGATACGGCAGGCCTCCGGCGCGGCTCCCACGTACGGCAGGGAGAGCAGCTCCAGCACCGAGCGGATGGCGCCGTCCTCACCGCTGCCGCCGTGCAGCGTCACGAACACCACGTCCGGCGGGTCGGCGAGGACGGAGGGCACCAGGCTCGCGTCGGTGTCACGCGATTCCACGTCGATCCCGGCGGCACGCAGCACCTCGGTCACGCGGCGACCTGAGCGGAGGGAGACCTCCCGCTCGTAGGACAGCCCGCCTGCCAGCACCAGCACATGGCCGAGATCGCTCATCAAGGACCTTTCTTGCTTCGTGGGATAGGCAAGGCGCCCCGCCGGTCGGGCGAGGCGCCTTGCCGTACGTCATCTTCAGGCTAGGTCGGGACCGGGCGTGTCCACGCCGCCGTGGGGAGGCATCGAGCCGGTGCCGAACGTGTCGCGTAGCAGGAGCTCCTGCTGGACCACGCCCGCGAGGCGGCGGACGCCCTCACGGATGCGGTCGGGCTCGGGGTAGCAGTAGGACAGGCGCATGTTCCGCGCGCCCGAGCCGTCGGCGTAGAACCCGGTGCCGGGCACGAACGCGACCCGCTCGGCCACGGCGCGCGGCAGGATCGCCTTGGAGTCGAGCCCCTCGGGCAGCGTCATCCACACGAAGAAGCCGCCCGCGGGCCGCGTCCAGGAGCAGCCCGGCGGCATGAGCGCCTCCAGCGAGCCGAGCATGGCGTCACGGCGCTCGCGGTAGAGCTCGCGGAACGACTTGATCTGCGCTTTCCACGGCTGGGTCGTGAGGTACTGCCCGACGGCGAGCTGCGAGAAGCTCGAATGCGACAGGACCGCTGACTCCATCGCCAGCACCAGTTTGTCCCTGACAGCGTGGGGTGCGAGGGCCCAGCCGACGCGGAATCCCGGCGCCAGCGTCTTGGAGAACGACCCGAGGTAGACGACTCCATCTGGATCATCCGCTCGTAACGCCCGCATCGGGTCGCCGTCGAAGCCCAGCAGGCCGTACGGGTTGTCCTCTACTACCAGCATGTCGGCGCGCCGGCAGATCTCCATCACCTGGCGGCGGCGGGCCGCGCTGAGGGTGACCCCGGCGGGGTTCTGGAAGCTCGGAACGGTGTAGAGGAACTTGATGCGGCGGCCGGAGCGCGTCACCGACTCGATGGTCTCGGCGAGCGCCTCGGGGATGAGCCCCTGGTCGTCCATGGCGATGTGCACCACGGACGCCTGGTAGGCGGCGAACGTGCCGAGTGCCCCGACGTACGAGGGTCCTTCGGCGAGCACGACGTCGCCCGGGTCGATGAAGATCCTGGTGATCAGGTCGAGAGCCTGCTGGGAGCCGACGGTGACCACGACGTCGTCCGGGCCGGCGTCGATGCCCTCAAGGCGCATGACCTCGCAGATCTGCTCACGCAGGTGCGGATCGCCCTGGCCGGAGCCGTACTGCAGGGCCACCGTGCCGTGCCGTGCCACGATGTCGGCGACCAGCTCGCCGACGGTGTCGAGGGGGAGGGCCGTGACGTACGGCATGCCGCCGGCCAGCGAGACCACCTCGGGCCTCGAAGCGACGGCGAAAAGAGCTCGGATCTCGGAGGCGACCATCCCGGTTGCCCGTGCGGCGTACCGATCGACGTAGGCGTCGATGCGCGACCCGTGGGTCGCGGTCCTCCGACCGTGATCCTGCTCTTCCGTCACGGTCCACCTCCTAGGCATAGCCGAGCTAGGTCATTGCGGAAAGACCAGAGTACGGCAGCGGGCGTCGGCGCCTTCCCCTGATTTATCACTTCAGGGGTCTTTTCTGGGCATACCAGACTATTTCCGCCACGCCCGGGATCGACCCTTGCCAGGCTTCCGGCCTGCTAGAAGGCCCGTTCGCACGACAGGCCAGGAGGTTCGATGACCAGGACCGCCGTACTCCGCTTTCACTCGGCTACCATGCCACTTTGGAGACGCCGTAATTCGTGCGCTTTTCCGCCATGACTCGCGTTCGTCTCGCAAGGATTGGGGGCCCTGGGGTGTCGCGTCGGCTGGTGAATGTCACGCTGGACAACCTTGACGATCTACCACGCCGCTGCAGGCGGTGTGTCTTCTGGGAGCTCGACCCGGTCAGCGGGGAGCGCGCCCAGCTGGTCGGTGATCCAGGGCTGGAGAAGGAGGCCTGGATCTCGGCGACCCTGCTCGAGTGGGGAAGCTGCGGGAAGATCTGCTACGTCGACGGGGTGCCGGCCGGGTTCGTCCTGTACGCGCCGCCGCTCTACGTGCCCCGATCGGTGGCGTTCCCGACCTCGCCCGTGAGCGCGGACGCCGTCCTGCTGATGACCGCCCACATCATCCCGGAGTTCTCCGGGGGAGGGCTCGGGCGGATGCTGATCCAGGGAGTGGCCAAGGACCTCACCAGGCGGGGCGTCCGGGCCATCGAGGCGTTCGGCGACCTCAAATGGGAGCAGCCGGGCTGTGTCCTGCCCGCCGAGTATCTCCTCGCGGTCGGTTTCAAGACTGTTCGCCCGCATCTGCGCTTCCCGAGGCTCCGGCTGGAGCTGAAGACGGCGGCGTCGTGGCGTGAGGACGTCGAGGTGGCTCTGGAGCGGCTTCTCGGCTCCATGTCCCCCGAACGCGCGCTTCGCCCTGTCTGAGGCGATCTCAGCCCCCACGGTCGACATGCGGAACCCCCCGTGCCGTCTGGCACGGAGGGTTCCGGTGGGGTGGGTGCCGCCCGGAGAGGCGGAGATGCGGCCGGCTGGTGCGCGCGGGCCGCAGGGGCGTCCTAGATGACGCCGTCGAGCTCGCGGAGCAGCATGGCCTTCGGCTTGGCGCCGATGATCTGCTTGACGACCTCTCCACCCTTGTAGACGTTGAGCGTCGGAATCTGGAGCACACCGTAGTCGCGCGGAGTCTCGGGGTTCTCGTCGATGTTGATCTTAACGATGGTCAGCTTGTCGGCGTGCTCGGTCGCGATCTCCTGGAGGATCGGCGCGACCTGGCGGCACGGACCACACCACTCGGCCCAGAAGTCGACGAGCACGGGCTTGTCGCTCTTGAGGACCTCGGTCTCGAAGGTGGCGTCGGTTACTGACTTGATCTCGCCCAAGGTGGTTTCTCCCCTTAACTGGTGGCGTGGTCCGACAGCCAGCGCTCGGCGTCCAGCGACGCCGAACAGCCGGTGCCCGCTGCGGTGATGGCCTGGCGGTAGGTGTGGTCGACGACGTCGCCGGCCGCGAAGACGCCGTCGATGTTGGTCCTGGTGGTCGGCGTGTCGACCAGGATGTAGCCCTCGTCGTCGAGGTTGAGCTGGCCCTTGAAGAGCTCGCTGCGGGGGTCGTGGCCGATCGCGATGAACACGCCGGTCACCGGCAGCTCGGTCTCCTCCCCGGTCTTGCGGTTGCGGATCTTGACGCCGGCGACCCGGGTCTCGCCCACGATGTCGACGACCTCGCTGTCCCAGATGAAGCGGATCTTCTCGTTGGCGAAGGCGCGATCCTGCATGATCTTGCTGGCGCGCAGCTCGTCGCGCCGGTGGACCACCGTGACCGTCCGGGCGAAGCGGCTGAGGAAGGTGGCCTCCTCCATGGCGGTGTCGCCGCCGCCGACGACCACGATGTCCTGGTCGCGGAAGAAGAACCCGTCACACGTCGCACACCACGAGACGCCTCGGCCCGAGAGCCGCTTCTCGCTGGGGAGGCCCAGCTCGCGGTACCCCGAACCGGTGGCGACCACGACCGTCCTCGCCAGGTAGGTCTCCGTGTGGGTCTTGACCACCTTGGGGTTCTGGTTGAGGTCGACCTCGGTGACGTCGTCGGCCAGGAGCTCGGCGCCGAACCGCTCCGCCTGCTTGCGGAAGTTGTCCATCAGCTCGGGCCCGAGGATGCCGTCGGGGAAGCCGGGGTAGTTCTCCACCTCGGTGGTGTTCATGAGGGCGCCACCGGCGGTGACCGAGCCCTCGAACACGAGGGGGTTGAGGTCCGCACGTGCCGCGTAGACCGCGGCCGTATAACCGGCCGGCCCCGACCCAATGATGATCACATTACGGACGTCGCTCACGCCTCTCGCCTTTCGTCCCCATGGTGGTCGTTCGCTCGACTGCCGGTGCGTCGCTACATCGCTCCGACTTTTGGGTTACCTGTTCGTTCGATGCAGTGGCGTCAACAGATCCTAGGCGTCCGGGATTCCCGCCACGGCCAAGCGCCGTCCTGGACATGAAGAAGTCCCCCGAGGTTACCCACGGAGGACTTCGACGAGATAAGCGGAAAGGGCTGTCTGCCCAGGTCAGGCGAGGTCTACTGCCAGCGGGCCACGGCTGGCGGCCGCATGTTGGCGCAGTTGGAGTCCACGACGTACACCCAGACGGCGTTGCGGAGACGGTCCTTCCAGAAGGCCATCACCGTGGCCTCGTTGCCCTGGTAGAGGGCCTGGTCGACACCGATCGGCTTGGCGGCGGTCTCTGAGTGGAGCCGCTTCCCGACCCTCTCGGAGATCTTGGTCACGCATCGCACGACCGTGGGATCCACGGAGGGCGCGCCGTCCGACCCCGGACCAGTGGCGCCGACGTAGGTCGCCAGAGGTCCGTTGAGCACGTCGCTGGAGTAGTTGAAGTCACTCTTGCTGATCACGTAGCTACGGCCCGGGGTCGTCGATCCCGGACCCAGCGCCCCCGTGCTGGAGGACACGCTGGGCGGCGCGGGCGGCAGGGCCAGGTTGTGGTCACCGGGCCGTACCTCGTCGCCCGAGGCCGAAAGCATGGTCACCGACGCTCCGGCGATCCCGATAACGGCGGCGGCCGCCACGCTCGCCGCCACGGGCATCGCCCACGAACGGCGCCGCGACGCCTTCCTGCGCCTGGCCGGGACGATCGTGCCGTCGTCGGCCAAGACACCCAGACCCACGACAGCGGGCTCCGGCAGCGATGGCGCGGGCTGCGGCGCTGGACGTGCCGCCGGGACCAGTGGAGTGGCCGGCGTCGACGCCGTCATCGGCAGTGATGGCGCGGTCTCCCATGGGGAGTCGCCCATGATGCGGTCCCAGTCAGGTGCCTCGTCGAGCCTGAGCCCGCCACCGGCCTTCCTGGTCTCCGCCTCTGCGCCGAGGGCCTTGTCGATGCGGAGCGCGACGCCCATGGGCATCGCGGGAACCGGCATCGCCGCGAGCATCTCGCGGACCGCCGCCAAGTCGGCGAGGCTCTCCCCACAGGGATCGCATACCGCGAGATGCTCGCGGACCCGCACGGCCGTAGCGTCGTCCAGAAGACCCTCTGCCAGCTCGGCGAGGATCTCCAAGTCGTAGTGCGTATCACCCGTCACGAAGTTCTGCTCCCTTCGCGGATGAGACGCGAGACAGGTCTGAACGGTTCCGCAGATGCGAAAGAATCGGGGCGAGCTTCGCCCGGCCACGCGCGCACCGGCTCTTGATCGTGCCCGTGGGCACCTGCAGCACCTGCGCGGCGTCCTCCACTGAGTAACCCATCATGTCGACCAGGACCAAGGCGGCTCGCTGGTCGGCAGGGAGGAGCTTGAGCGCGGCCGTGACCTCCATGGAGACGTCGCGCTCACCTGTCTGGTCGGGCATCGGAGTGTCCCGCTCGGCGGCCTCGACGAGCTCGTCGTCGGCGACCGGGCGGATGGACTTGCGGCGCATGCGGTCGAGGCAGGCGTTCACGACGATGCGGTGGAGCCAGGTTGTCACCGCCGCCTCGCCGCGAAAGCTTTCGGCTTTGCGGTAGGCGGAGACGAAGGCGTCCTGAACGGCGTCAGCGGCCTCGTCGGGGTCACCGAGCGTACGCAGCGCCACGGCCCACATGCGGTCACGATGGCGGCGGACGATTTCGCTGAAGGCGTGTGGATCACCGCCGATATGGCTCGTCAGCAGGTCGGCGTCGGACGACGCTGACCGTGCGGCGTGCTGAGCCGCCGGCGGGCTATCGGGAGGAAAGTTCACAACGCGTGTCCTGTTAGGCCGATCCGGGAGAATGCACGACTACGTCATAGATGGTGCCACGAAACTTCCCCTCAAAGGCCGGAAGGCGCGTAAACCAGATCAAAACGTACTGACCGCTGGTGGCCTTTTCGGGGGTGAGGGTCACCGTTCCCGAGACATTTTCCTGCTTGGCGGCGGTTTTCAATGAGCTCAGGTCGGCGGTGTCGCCGATCCTGAGCTCGATCGTTGAGCCCGGCATATCACCCAGTGAGACGACCACGTCGGCGATCGGGGTCTGCTTGCTCAGCTCCACGATGAGGCCGACGCCCTTTTTGAGACCGCCGAGTTCGGCGCTCTCGTACTTGTCGGTGTGCCACTCGGTCGAAGGCTTGCCGTCGATGGCCAGGCGGGCGAGCTCAGGGTGCTCGGTATGGTCGCTGCCCAGCGGGTCGAAGCCGTCGGCTCGCGACGGCTTCACCGTGACGATCTTGGGGGACGGCGCCTGTGACGCCGCCGAGGACGCCTCGGGTGAGGGCGGGCGCTTGCCGAGGCTCTGCCCCAGAGTCCAGGCGCCGAGGCCCACCGCGGCGATGACCAGGAGGATTATCACGGTGATCATCGCTCGGCTCGCCATGCCGCCCGAGCGGCGCTGGGAGGGCTGGGCGTGAGGGCGCTGAGGCGCCGGCTGCCGGGGCGGCCTGGTGTGCTCGATGTCCTCGGGGGCCTCGGAACGGAGGCTGAGCGCGGGCGGCATCGCCGACACCGGCACTGGAACGGGAGCCGGCCTCGGCACCTCGGCGAGGGCCTCCGCCACCGCGGCCGGGGTCGCGAGCGCGGGCAGCCCGCGGCGGGGCTCCTGCAGCAGGGCCCGGCAGGTGATGGCGTCGAGAAATCCGGGAACACCCGCGGTGACCTGGCGCGGCGTGCAGACCTTGCCGTCGTCGAGCGGCGCGGGCGGGAGATCGATCTCGCCCTCACCCGGCCAGTGGCCGGTCAGCGCGGTGTAGAGCAGGCGCCCGAGACCCTGGGCGTCGTCGCGGGCGGGGTCCTCGCTCTCTTGGTCGCAAAGGGCGGCGTCCACGGCCAGGCCGAGGAGCTTGACGGTGCTGCCGGCGGTCCAGATGAGGCGGTCGGGGGTCAGGCAGAGATGGGCCAGCCCCGCCTCGTGAGCGTGGGCGACGGCCTCGGCGGCCTCGGCGACCAGCGCGGCCGCGCGCTCGGGCGCCATCGGGCCCGAGGAGACCATGTCGGTCAGGGTCTCGCCGGTGACCCACTCGCTGACGACATAGGCCTGCCCGTCCTCCTCGGCGGCGTCGAAGACCTGGGTCAGCCGGGGGTCGGTGAGGCGGCTCGCGCCGCGGGCGGCGGTGACGACTTCGGCCACCCGCTCGAAGTCGGGGGACAGCGTGAGGACGCAGACGGGCCGCGCGAGAACCTCGTCGATGGCCTTCCACAAGGTGGCGCCACCTGACTCGCTGACGCGGTCTTCCAGGCGGAACCGGTTGGCCAGGCGGCCACCGGGTTCCACGGCCGGGGCGCTCATGAGGCGATCCTCTCCCTGGTCGTGGGCGACGTCCATGCGAATACCGCCACGCCCCTCCTGCTCCTTGTCAGCCGATGGTGCCCGATCTCCTCCGTGCACAGGGCACCATGGTAGTCCGGAGCGGGTGCCGCCCGTGTTGCCCTTGGAACACGGGCGAACCGGACTTCCGGGTTACCTATGACTAGCGGCCTACCCGCCCCGCCACAAGTCCAATGATCGAGCTGATTTCGGCGATGCGCATCCGGTGGGACGCGACCAGGTACATCAGCACGCCGAGCCCGCCCCCCACCACCAGCATGATCGTGGAACTGAGCGGCGTCACCCCGGCCAGCTCCTTGGTCGCCCACAGGGCGACGAGGGCGATGACCGCGGCCGGGATGGCGGCCACGTACATGCGCGACAGGCCGGAGGCGACGACCCTGCCACCGAGCCCGCCGCCCACCTTGCGGCTGGCGAGAGTCCAGGCGACGGCTCCGCCGACCGCGTAGGCGGCGGTGAAGGCCAGGGCGAGCCCCATGACGATGAGGTGGGCCGGCAGCGTGAGGTACAGGATGAAGCTCAGCAGGGCGTTCACCGCTACGTTGCCCGCCGCGATCAGCGCGGGCGTGCGGGTGTCGCCGAAGCTGTAGAACACGCGCAGCAGGAGCTGGTAGATCGAGAAGGGGACCAGCGCGAGCCCGAACACCTGAAGGACGTTCCCCATGTTCAGGGCGTCGTCCACCGAGGTGCTCCCGTGGGCGAAGATCAGCACGGTCACCGCCGGGCCCAGCACCATGAGCAGCAGCCCGGACGGCACGATGACCGCGCAGACCAGCCGCACGCCGGAGGCGAACTCCTCACGGATGGCGCCGAGCTCGCCGTCGTGCACGTACCGGCTCATCCGCGGGAGCATCGCCGTGATCACCGAGACCGCGATGATGCCGTACGGGAGCTGGAACAGCTGGAAGGCGTAGCTGTACGACGCGATGCCGGCGACATGGCCGGCCTTCTGCTCGACCGCCTTGGCGGTGGCTCCCGTGGCCAGGTTGGTGGTGACGATGTAGCCGACCTGGTTGAGCCCGACGAAGGCGAGCGTCCACACGCCCGCCCTGCCCATCTCGCCGAGCCGCGCGTTGCGCAGGTCGAACCGGGGCACGAACCGGAAGCCCACGCGGTGCACGGCGATGATGAGGACGATCGACTGGATCACGATGCCGGCCGTGGTGCCGATGCCGAGAAGGGCCAGGTCGGAGGATGTCGCCGCCCCGATGTCGCCACCCGCCTGGCTGACGAAGTGGTAGCTCAGGCCGACCGCGATGACCACGAGGTTGTTGAGCACGGGCGCCCACATCGGCGCCGCGAACCGGTCACGGGTGTTCAGGATGGCGCCGGCGATCGCGCCGATGCCGAAGAACGCGATCTGGGGAAGGATGTACCGCGCCAGCGTGGTGGCGACCTGGGCGCTGTGGGGGTCCAGGTCGGTGGTGAGGAGCTCGATGAGCAGCGGGGCGCAGAGCACGCCCAGCACGGCGATGACGAGCAGCGCCATCGTGGCCACGGTCATCAGCCGCTGCTCGTAGGCACGCCCGCCGTCGGCGTCGTGCTTCTGCGCCTTGACGATCATCGGGACGATCACGCTGCTGAGCACTCCTCCGATGAGGAGGTCGAACAGGATGAACGGGATCGTGTAGGCGACGTTGTAAGCGTCGCCCAGGGCCGCGACTCCGATGGCCGACGCGAGCACCGCCGTACGTACGAAGCCGGTCAGGCGGGACACCATCGTGCCCGCGGCCATGACCGCGCTGGCGCGCAACATCCGGCTCATGAAGGCCCCTCTCGATGTTGTGCGGGTTCCGGTACGGCTCGCGGGCCGGCCTGCCCCGCCGTGCGGGTCTTCGCGGGCCGGCGGGCGTGGCGGCGCAGGACGCGCAGCATCGCGGCGGCGAGCACCACGGTGAGGGCGGCCCCCACGATCACCAGGACGATGGCGGTGTAACCGGTCATGCGCACGGTCACCTCGGCCGGGAGGCCGTACCGCGCGCCGCTCTCGCTGGTGAGCTGCACCTTGACCTTCGTCTGGCCGTCGCCGTTGCCCGTCATCGGGATGTCGAGCGACCTGGTCTTGCCCGGGCTGATGGTGACCAGCGTCTCGTACGTGCCGATCGTGAGCAGCCTGCGGTTGCCGGACGTGATCTTCACGCCGACCGTGACCTCCTCGTCCTGGAGGTCGTTGCGAATGCTGATCGGGACGATGCCGTTCTTGCCCGCCAGCGTGCGCTGCTCGCCCGTGGAGACGGAGATGGCGCTGGTGCGCTCGCTGACGGCGGAGTCGATCTGCTTGACCAGCGGGCTGGCGCTGCCCGTGCGGCCACGCCAGGCCGTCGAGGTGAGCCTCAGCAGGGCGGTGTCGAAGACCCGGCGGTGGTCCTTGGTGACGGTGGCGGTGAGCTCCGCGCGGTCGCTGAGCTTCTTGACACCGGCGAGGTAGGACTTGGCGAGCTCGGCCTGCTCGTCCTTGTCGGTGTACACCAGGTCGGTGCGGGGCACCCCGGCTTTCGGCGGCTTGATGGAGCTCAGGGAGACCGGCTTGAGCCACGGCGCGGAGGCCGCGGCCTTCAGCAGGGTGGTGACGAAGGCCGGGTCGGGATTCCAGCGTCGGGGCGGCGCGGCGACAACCGCACGCGACTCCTCCGACCGCTCGGCGCTGATCATCGCGGTCTCGGCCAGGAACCGCTGGCCGGCGAGGGTGGTGGCGCCGGGGGCTGACGTGCCGGGCGTCGTGAGGATCTGGCTGAGCACCGGGTCGGCCAGCAGCACGTTGACCGTGCCCTGGACCGTCTCCAGCGAGGCGGCCGCGTCGGGCGTGTAGGTCAGCGGAGGGTTGGCGGGAAGGGTCGTCGAGGCGAGCAGCACCGTGCGGACGTCGGCGACGGCGAGCGCGTCAAGGGCGTCGTGGTCGATCACGCCGCCGACCGGCCAGTTGGTGGCGGTGCCCACCTCCTTGCCGAGCAGATCGGTCGCGACGGAGGCGCCCTTGTCGATGGCGGTGCGCGTGGCGGTGTCGAGCCCTTGGTGGCTCACCGCCGTGACGTCGGGGTCGGCATACGGGGTGGCGGTGACGGGAACCTTGGCGAGCGAGGCGCGCAGCCTCCGCAGCCACTGCGCGACACCCTGGTCGGCCGTCTTCCTCGTCGTGGTCGTGCCCGTCTTGAGGCTGTAGTCCTTGGACATGGCCTGCGCGTCGTCGAGCACGGCCGGATCGACGAACCAGCTCACGCCCTTGGACGGCGTCTCGGCGATCTTCAGGACCTTGCCCAGGCGCCCGTCGTCGGCGACCGCCTGCCGAAGGCCGTCGTCGACGAAGGTGGCGTCGTCGCCGCGATGCGGCTGGTCGACGATGGGAAGCGCCCAGGCGATCTTGGTGCGGGTGATCGGCTGGTCCTTCGGGGCGTACGGAAGGAACGTGCGCTGGGCGGCCACCTGCCGGCCCGTGGCGTCCACGAGCTCGATCGTGAGGGGGTAGACCCCGAACCGCAGCATCCCCAGCGAGGCCGGGGTGACGCTGAACTCCCAGGGCAGCTTGCCGGACGCCGGGAGCTGGCTCACGTAGACCGTGCTGCGGGAGGAGTCGAGGATCTGGCCGCCGTCGGCGAAGGTCTGCATCTCGGTGCGGTTGGCGAACGGCTGGCGGGAGAAGCGCAGGCGGACCGAGACCCCCGCGAAGGCGATCGCGCTGGTGTTGGTGACCGACCCCGAGATGAGGATGGGCGCGGAGGGCTCACGAGGCGCCTGCGGCGTTATGGAGTCCACCACGATCTGGGCGTCCTGACGGCTCGAAGCCGCCGCGCGCGTGACCCCCTTGCCGGTCTCCGCGGTGCTGGTGGACGCCTTGCCCGGGGCGCTCGTGACGGCCCCGGGAGCGATGGCGGCACTGGCGACGGCCGCCGGGGCGATGAGGAACGCGGCGGTCAGAACGGAGATCAGGGCGGCTCCGCGGGTCACGTGCCGGCCAGGGGTGGAGTTCGGCGCACGCCCAGAATGGTATGGCCTAAAGCAGAGCGGACGGCGATTCGCAGCGGGGGACCCCCATCACGGGCCGTACTTCCCTCTGGCCGGGCATCCGCACGGTCCTGTGCCGCGTCGCCTGGAGGTCCACATACTTTCCGGGGGTGAGTGTCAGCAGGTCAAGGGCCCGAAGCCGCAGGGCCGTACGGCGTTCCCCGGTGGGGGTGTACAGCAGGTCGTCGGGGTCCCGCGCGTCCGCCAGGCGCTCGTCGATCAGTACGGTGAGCTCCTCGGGGAGCAGGAGAGGTGACACCGATGTGGCGGCGTAGTCGGTGGCGGAATTGACCAGGAAAGCGGGTGCCGGCCGCACCCGCCGCGCGCCGAGAAGCGCGCCGACGGCACCCGGCCGGGGAGGTGCGGCGACCGTCGTGACCACGGCGACGGGGGCGCGCGAGCTGCGCGTCGTCACCTCGAACACCGTGACGCGAATGCAGCGGTCGGGGTCGACGTGGAGAATTTCAGGGAGGTCGTCGGCGCACGTCAAGGCGCGCGGAAGCCGTACGATCTCATGGTGGATCTGGTGGGACAGGAGCCGGCGGTGGATCGCGAGGGCGTCTTTCATCTCTCGTGCTCCTTGTCTTGTCCGGGTGCCCCCGACAGATCTGCGAATGACCGTAACCTGGTGATCGCATGGGGTGTGTTCCCGGGCGGGTTACACCAGGGCTAGCGCGGAGACTCTCTTCCGTAACCGAAGGACCTACCCAGCTTGTCCGTCTCAAATCTGAGCGTTAGTCAGCAGAGGGCCGTGATCGACCTATTCCGGCGGATTGCCCCAGTCGCCGATGAGCTCGGCGAGCTGTTCGCCGAGCATGGGCACGAGCTCGCCGTCGTCGGCGGGTCGGTTCGCGACGTCTTCCTCGGCCGCATCGGCAACGACCTCGACCTGACCACCGACGCGCGCCCTGAGCGGGTGCTGGAAATGGTCAAGGGATGGGCCGACTCCATCTGGACCATCGGCATCGACTTCGGCACGGTGGGCGTCCGCAAGGGCAGCTGGGTCCTCGAGATCACCACCTACCGCAGCGAGTCGTACGACCCGAAGTCCCGCAAGCCAGAGGTGATCTACGGCGAGACCCTCGAAGCCGACCTGGAGCGGCGCGACTTCGCGGTCAACGCGATGGCCGTGCGGCTGCCTGGGCACGAGTTCGTCGACCCGTACGGCGGGCTGTCCGACCTGGCCGCGAAGGTCCTGCGCACCCCGGGCACGCCCGAGCAGTCCTTCGACGACGATCCCCTGAGGATGCTGCGGGCGGCGCGCTTCGCCTCCCAGCTCGGCTTCGCCGTCGATCCGCCGGTCGTGGCCGCCATGACCTCGATGGCCGACCGCATCGAGATCGTCTCCGCCGAGCGCATCCGCGACGAGCTCGACAAGCTGATCTGCGGCGAGCACCCGAGAGAGGGCCTGGCCCTTCTGGTGGACACCGGCCTCGCGGCCCACGTGCTGCCCGAGCTGCCCAAGCTGCGCCTGGAGATCGACGAGCATCACCGGCACAAGGACGTCTACGAGCACACGCTCATCGTGCTGGAGCAGGCGATCGCGCTGGAGGCGGCCGGCGCCGACCGCGTGCTCCGCTGGGCGTCCCTGCTGCACGACATCGGCAAGCCCAAGACCAGGCGATATGAGGAGGGGGGCCGGGTCTCCTTCCACCACCACGAGGTCGTGGGCGCCCAGATGACCAAGAAGCGCCTCACCGAGCTGCGGTTCCCCAAGGATGTCGTGGCCGACGTCTCCCGCCTGGTCGAGCTGCACCTGCGTTTCCACGGCTACGGCACCGGCGAGTGGACCGACTCGGCCGTGCGCCGCTACGTACGCGACGCCGGGCACCTCGTCGAGCGGCTGCACAAGCTGACCAGGGCCGACTGCACCACGCGCAACAAGCGCAAGGCCCAGGAGCTGTCGCGCACCTATGACGACCTGGAGGAGCGCATCGCCCGCCTCGCCGACGAGGAGGAGCTGGCGAAGATGCGGCCCGAGCTCGACGGCAACGAGATCCAGGAGATCCTGGGCGTGGGTCCCGGGCCCGTGGTCGGCAAGGCCTACAAGTTCCTGCTCGAAATGCGCCTCGACGAGGGCATCGTCGGCAAGGAGGCCGCCAAGGCGGCCCTGGTCGAGTGGGCGCGCGGGCAGGGCGTCGGCCCCGGCTGAAGGGCTCGTCCTGTGGAGTTCTCCACAGGTGGACAGCCGTTTCGGGGGGTTGTCCACAGGTCGCCTGGTCTTCGTGGCGGGAGAAGCCGCCGGGGTTAGGGTGACCGAGTGGACGCCCGAACGCTGACCGACCTTGACCGCAAGCACCTGTGGCATCCCTATGCCCAGGCCTCTCCCGCCGTCGCCGCCCATCCCGTCGTGAGGGCCGACGGTGTGCGGCTGACGCTCGCGGACGGCCGTGAGCTGGTCGACGGCATGTCGTCCTGGTGGGCGGCGATCCACGGCTACAACCACCCGCGTCTCAACGCCGCCGCCCGCGAGCAGCTCGGCGACATGGCCCACGTGATGTTCGGCGGCCTGACCCACGAGCCCGCCGTGCGGCTGGGGCGGCGGCTGTCGGAGATGACGGGCCTGGAGAAGGTCTTCCTCGCCGACTCCGGGTCGGTGGCGGTCGAGGTGGCGATCAAGGCGGCGATCCAGTGCACGGGCAGAAGCCGCCTGCTCACCGTCAAGGGCGGCTACCACGGCGACACGTTCGGCGCCATGTCGGTGTGCGACCCGGTCAACGGCATGCACCACCTGTTCAGCGGCGTGCTGCCCCAGCACGTCTTCGCCGACAGACCCCCCGGTGGGTTCGGCTTCCACCCCGGAGCCCCCGACGGGCACGGCTCAGGTGCGGGAGGCTCCGGTGAGCATGGGGTCGATGAGGCATATCTGGGTCATCTGGGAGAGCTGGTGGCGCGGCATGCCGGGGAGCTGGCGGCGATCATCGTTGAGCCCGTGGTGCAGGGCGCGGGGGGCATGCGTTTCTACCACCCGGCCTATCTCCGAAGGCTGCGCGAGCTGGCCGACGAGTACGGCATCCTGCTCATCGCCGACGAGATCGCGACGGGCTTCGGCCGCACGGGCGAGATGTTCGGCTGTGACCACGCGGGCATCAGGCCCGACATCATGTGCCTCGGCAAGGCGCTGACCGGCGGCTACCTCACCATGGCGGCCACGCTCTGCACGCCCGAGGTGGCCGAGCGGGTGGGTGTGCTGATGCACGGGCCGACGTTCATGGGAAACCCGCTGGCGGCGGCGGTCGCCGACGCCTCTCTCACCCTGCTGGAGGAGCGTCCCTGGCGAGACGAGGTCAAGCGCATCGAGGCCGGGCTCGTCGAGGGGCTGGCGGGCGCGGCCGGCGCTCCCGGGGTGAGGGACGTGCGGGTGCTGGGCGCGATCGGCGTGGTCGAGACCGTGCGTCCCGTCGACCCCTCGAAGGTCCAGGACATCGTGATGGAGCACGGCGTCTGGCTGCGCCCCTTCGGGCATCTCGTCTACACGATGCCGCCCTACATGACCGAGCCTGACGATCTTGCCCGCATCACGACCGCGATGACCGCCGTCGCGGCCACACTGCCCGCCTAGCCACATCGCCAGAGGTGCTTTCGTGCCTCTGGCGAGAGGGATGACCATCGCGGCCACGTTGCCCGGCCAGCCCCATCATCGGAGGTGCTTTGATGCCTTGGCGAGACGGGCCGCCGTGGCGGGTCGCCGGGCGCGGGCTGTGCGGCTACTGGGCGACTTCCTGGGGGGTGAGGGGAGTGGTCTTTCCGGCGATCAGGCGGTAGCCGAGGGCGCTGAGGACGTAGCCCACGGAGGCGATCAGCAGCACGACGTACGACTTGCCGTTGGCCGGGAGGATCAGTGCCACGACGACGGCCGCCAGCACGAACATCCCGTTGAAGAGCATGTCGTAGATCGAGAACACCCGGCCGAGATAGGCGTCCTCGACGTCACGCTGCACGATCGTGTCGGTGCAGATCTTCACGCTCTGCCCGGTCACGCCGAGGACGAAGCCCGCCGCGAGGAACCCGATCTGCTGGAACGGCAGGCAGAGCAGCAGCTCAAGCACGCCCGACAGCACAAGCATGATCGGGATCCACGCCTCGGGGCGGAAGCGCTGGGTGGCCCACGGGGTGATCAGCGCGGCCACGAAGAAGCCGAGGCCCGAGGTGGCGAGCACCCCCGTGATGTGGCTGAGGCCGGCCTCGACGTTCGTGGTGAAGTAGAACCGGTAGAGCATCACGGTCATGACGATGAACATGCCGTAGAGGAATCGGTGGGCGGCCATGCTCGCCAGCGCGGCGGCCGGGGCCCGCAGGTGCACGATGTGACGGGCGCCGTCGATCATGCCGCTGATCACGTTGCGGACGGCCTCGCGGGCCTGCGGCCGGTTCGGGTTGTACGAGGGGCCGAGCAGGGACCTGTGCATGGTGGAGGCGATCAGCGCGCTCAGGCCGAACACCACGCCCGAGACGACCAGCAGCATGGCCGTACCGCTGTGCTCGGCGCCGAAGGCGAGGCGGAGCACGTATCCCATGCCGGCTCCGACGAACGTGATGACCGTGCCGGACGTCGGGGTGACGGCGTTCGCCAGCAGCAGGCGTTCTCCGTCCACCACGTGGGGCAGCGCGGCGCCGAGAGCCGACAGGAAGAAGCGGTTGACCCCGAGCACCGCGAGGGCGGCGCCGTAGAAGCACCAGTCGGGCGCGTTCAGCGCCACCAGCATGGCGGCGAGGATCAGCAGGACGCCCCGGACGATCGGCGCGATCACCAGGATCTGGCGGCGCGACCAGCGGTCGATGAACACCCCGGCGAACGGGCCGAGGATGGAGTAGGGAAGCAGGAGAACCGCGAACGCGACAGCCGCTTCGGCCGCGCTGGTCTGCTTCTCGGGCATGAAGAAGGCGTAGCCCGCCACAGCGAACTGGAAGACACCGTCGGAGAACTGCGAGACCAGGCGGGTGGCGAACAGACGTCTGAAGTCCCGGCCTCGAAGGACGGCACGAAGGTCGGAGACGTAGGTCACGCGGGCCAGCCTACTGGCCCTGTGTGGAACGCCACATCGGGAACATCCCCGATATGGCTAGGGGGAGAACGCGCGCCGCTCTGGCTGGTCGCGGTGGATAGCCGCTTTCGAGGCGGTCTGGTCGCTTACCACGTCATTGGTCGGGCCGTGTTCCTTTCGGCGTTGCCCAAGGTAGACGCTTGGTCCACCTGGGAGGACGTTTCCACACCCGGGGATGACGCGTGTCCGGCAAACGGTCCCCACGGCGAGGCGGGCACATGGCCGCACTAGACATGATCACGTACCCTCGATCGAGTGACCAATGACGAACAGGTCGTGCTCGTGAACGCCGAAGGCGAGGCCATCGGCACCGCTCCCAAGTCCGTGGTGCACGGCGCCGACACGCCCCTGCACCTGGCGTTCTCCTGCTATGTCTTCGACGACGAGGGAAGGGTCCTGCTGACCCGGCGCGCGTCTCACAAGCGCACCTGGCCGGGGGTGTGGACCAACAGCTGCTGCGGGCACCCGTTGCCGGGCGAGCCTCCCGTGGAGGCGGTCGTCCGCAGGCTCTCGTACGAGCTCGGCCTCACCGCCGACAGCCTCGAACTGATGCTCCCCGCCTTCGCGTACCGCGCGGTGATGCAGGACGGCACGGTGGAGCACGAGATGTGCCCGGTCTACCGGGCCATTGTCTCCGGCGATCCGCGGCCCAACCCGGACGAGGTGGGGGAGACCCGGTGGATGCCCTGGAAGGAATTCACCAACGACGTCATGAGCGGCCTGCTCGCGATCTCCCCTTGGTGCGGTGAGCAGGTGCCGCTCCTCACCGCTCTCGGCGCCGACCCGTCCACCTGGGAGGCCGCCGACCCTGCGGACCTGCCTCCGGCGGCGAGGAGTCCCCGTTAGGGAGTCCATACACAAGGAAGCGCCCGGATGATTCCGGACGCTTCCTCATCACATATGTCGGCGGCGGCCCCGCGCCCGGTGCTCGCGCACGGTCGCCGTTGGTCGCTCCCCGGGCGTGTCAGCGCTCGATCTCGCCGCGGATGAACTTTTCGACGGACTCGCGGGCGTCGTCGTCGGAGTACTGCTCCGGCGGCGACTTCATGAAGTAGGACGAAGCCGACAGGATCGGACCACCGATGCCGCGGTCCATGGCGATCTTGGCGGCACGCACCGCGTCGATGATGACGCCGGCGGAGTTGGGGGAGTCCCAGACCTCCAGCTTGTACTCGAGGTTCAGCGGGGTGTCCCCGAAGGACCTGCCCTCAAGGCGGACATAGGCCCACTTGCGGTCGTCCAGCCACGGCACGTGGTCCGACGGGCCGATGTGGACGTCGGCCTTCGCCATCTCGTGCGGGATCTGCGACGTGACGGACTGCGTCTTGGAGATCTTCTTCGACTGGAGGCGCTTGCGCTCCAGCATGTTCATGAAGTCCATGTTGCCACCGAAGTTGAGCTGGTACGTGCGCAGCAGCTCGACCCCGCGGTCCTCGAAGAGCTTGGCCATGACCCGGTGGGTGATGGTCGCGCCGACCTGCGACTTGATGTCGTCGCCCACGATCGGGACGCCGGCGTCGGTGAACTTCTTCGCCCAGACCGGGTCGGAGGCGATGAAGACCGGAAGCGCGTTGACGAAGGCGACGCCCGCGTCGATGGCGCACTGGGCGTAGAAGCGGTCGGCCTCCTCCGAACCCACGGGAAGGTAGGACACCAGGACGTCGACCCGGGCCTCCTTGAGCACCGCGACCACGTCGGCCGGAGTCTCGTCGGACTCCTCGATCATCTCGCGGTAGTACTCGCCGAGACCGTCGTAGGTCGGGCCACGCTGCACGGTGACGCCGGTCGGCGGCACGTCGCAGATCTTGATCGTGTTGTTCTCCGAGGCCACGATCGCCTCGGACAGGTCGCGGCCGACCTTCTTGGCGTCGACGTCGAACGCCGCGACGAACTCCACGTCACCGACGTGGTAGTCGCCGAACTGGACGTGCATCAGGCCCGGCACCCGGCTGGCGGGGTCGGCGTCCTTGTAGAACTGCACGCCCTGCACCAGCGCCGCGGCACAGTTGCCGACTCCGACGATGGCTACGCGCACGGAACCCATCGCACTCGCTCCTTTACTCATTTGTCTTATCAGGAACGGGCTCGGCGTCCTGCGCCTCCGCCCTGTCCGTTTTTGGCCGGACGGCTTGCGCACGTTCGGTATCGATCAGCTCGTTCAGCCAGCGCACTTCACGCTCGACTGATTCCAAACCGTGGCGCTGTAATTCCAGGGTGTAACTGTCCAGCCGCTCACGCGTGCGGGCCAGAGCGGTGCGAACCCCGTCGAGTCGCTCTTCCAAGCGGCTTCTGCGGCCTTCGAGGATGCGCAGCCGTACCTCGGCCTCTGTGTGGCGGAAAAACGCGAAATGAACGCCGAAGCTCTCGTCTTCCCAGGAGGAAGGCCCCGCCTGGGTGAGCAGCTCGTGAAGGCGCTCCTTGCCCTCGGCCGTCAGCATGTAGACGATCTTCGACCGTCGGCCGGTGAGCGGCAGAGAGGTGTCGCGCGGGCTCTGCGTCGTGGTGCATGGGCCGCGGTCGTCCGGCTGCTCCTCCGCGATGAGGCCGTCGGCCAGCAGCTGCCGAAGGCACGGATAGAGCGAGCCGTAGGAGAACGCGCGAAACATGCCGAGCAGGGCGTTGAGCCGTTTCCGCAGCTCATAGCCGTGCAAAGGGGTCTCGTGAAGCGAGCCGAGCACGGCCAGTTCCAGGACTCCGCCTCTGCTGACCGCCACTGGAACCGCCCCCTCCCGCATCGATGTGTTCTGCCGATGTATCGAGCCGATACATCCAGAGGATACGTCGCGTCGGCATAGTGTGCAATCAGCAAAAGCTCAAGCGGTTGGGCGGAATAGCCAAAAAAGTCGTAGTCTGGCGCCCATGTGGTCACAGCGAGGGGTCGTGGACTACGGCCTTGCGAAGCGGGCGACCGTCCAGTCGCTCCGCTCGGGTCGCGCGGCCAGGAGTGACGTGTGCGACGCTCATCCCTACCTTCTACGTGCGGCCAGATATCACGGTGAGCCCACGCAGCGCGTCTGCCCAATTTGTGAGTACCGGAACGTGACCCATGTCACATATGTGTACGGCGACCAGCTTGGCCGCAGCGCAGGTCGTGTAAAAGCCACGTCAGACCTTGTTCAGATGGCCCATGAATACGAGGAATTCCGGGTCTACGTTGTTGAGGTCTGCCAAGGTTGTTCATGGAATCACCTGACGGTTTCCTTCGTCCTAGGCAACGGCGGGCCACCGGGCAACTCCGGCAAAGACGGACAGACCGCGGAGACGTAGGTCCAGCGCAGTCGAGCTCCCCAGCTCAGGAGGCACGCCTCCCCGCCTGCCGCTGACAGACGTCGAAGACCCTCCAGATCGCCAGATGACCCAACGAGGACGCGTGAGTTACAGCAGCTATGGCTCCGAGCCGACCGGCCGCCCCGACCAAGTCGAGGGCCCCGGCGGATCCGCTCGCCCCGGGCGGCGCCGTCGCTCTGCCCCAGAGGGCGCGCCCGCCGGTGGACACCCGTCACCGCCCCCCGCACCGGCACCCGACCCGGCCTCCGGGTGGCGTGCCGCCCCGCCGCAGGGTCCGCCACCCGGCCGCTCCGGCGACCCCCGGACCGGCGCGGGCGACCCCCGCTCGTGGTCCGGCGCGCCTGATCCGCGTTCTCGGTCCGGCGCGCCCGATCCACGCTCTCGCCCCGGACCCGCCGACCCGCGTACGCGCCAGGCCTCGGCGGACCCCCGCGCCCGCTCAGGGTCCCCGGATCCCCGCTCGCGCCCAGAGGCCTTCCCGGCCGGCGGCGATCCTCGCCGATCCGCGGGTGAGTCGCGGGGCCGGCGTTCCGAGGCGGCCTTCGAGGACACCCAGTCCATAGGGCAGCTGCCTCCGCCCGGTCAGGGCACGTCCCGGCGCGACGTCTCGGGCTCCGAGACCGTCGTGAGCCGCGACATGGGCGCCAGGCGCAGCCGCAGGGCGGGCGGCGGTCCAGGCTCAGGCGGTCCAGGCTCAGGTGGTCCCGGCTCGGGTGGTCCAGGTGGTCCAGGTGGCAGGGGCCCGGGCGACCGGCCTCCCGGTGACGGCCCCGGCAGGCGGCGCGCCAAGGACGACGAGCCGCGCGGCCGTACGGGCTGGCGGCGGTTCGTCCCCAACTGGAAGATCGTGATGGTCGGCTTCGCCGTTCTGGCGGCCGGTGTCTTCGGCATGATCGCCGTCGCGTACGCCAACACTCCGCTGCCGAGCGAAAAGGATGCCCAGGCGGCGGCCACCGCCCAGGGCAGCACCTTCTACTACGCGGACGGCACGGCCATGGCCCGCCTGGGCACCGAGCGCAAGGCCGTCAAGCTCGAAGACGTGCCGAAGTACGTCCAGGACGCGGTGATCGCGGCCGAGAACGACACGTTCTGGACCGACCCCGGCATCTCCCTGTCCGGCATCGCGCGGTCGGCCTGGAGCACCGCGACCGGAACACAGCTGCAGGGCGCGTCCACGATCACCCAGCAGATGGCGAGGAACTACTTCAATGGCCTCAGCCAGGAGGTAGCGGTCAAGAGGAAGGTCAAGGAGATCTTCATCGCGATCAAGCTGGACAAGGACTGGGACAAGAAGAAGGTTCTCGAGTACTACCTGAACACCGTCCCCTTCGGTCGCAACACCTATGGCATCCAGGCCGCCGCTCAGAAGTTCTTCGGTCACGGCGTCAAGAAGCTGACCAAGGCCGAGGGCGCCTACCTCGCCGGACGCATCCAGCAGCCGGGCAACTTCGACCTCGCCGAGGAGAAGAAGAACTACTCCGGCACCCAGTTCCGCTTCAACTACGTCCTCGGGCAGATGGCGAAGCTCAACCCCAAGGAGTACGGCAGCCTTCCGACGACGCTGAAGTTCCCGACGCCGAAAGCCCGCAGGGATTCCTCGGCGTTCGGCGGGCTGCGCGGCTACATGCTGACCGAGGCGCTCAAGGAGCTGGAGTCCAAGGGGCTGCCGCGCTCCGAGATCGAGACCGGTGGCTACAAGATCTACACCACCTTCGACAAGAACCTCATGCTCGCCGCGAAGAAGGCCGTCGTCCAGACCACCGCCGGGCTCCCGAGGGAGGTCCACACCGGCCTCGCCGCCATCGACCCGCGCAACGGCCGGGTGGTCGCCTTCTACGGCGGCAACGACTACCTGGGCAAGCATCCCGACCAGTTCAACGAGGCCTTCCAGGCCCGCAAGCAGGCGGCGTCGGCGTTCAAGCCGTACGTGCTGGCGGCGTGGCTGGAGGCGGGCCACAGCCTGAAGAGCTACGTGACGGGCAAGCAGCCGCTCAAGCTCGAAGGCACGACGCCGATCTCCAACGGCCACTCGACGCCGGCGTCGATGGACATCATCTACGCGACGCAGCACTCCATCAACACGGCCTTCGGCCAGATGGGCGCCGAGGTCGGCCTGGACGCCGTCAAGCGCATCGCCGAGGACGCGGGCCTGAGCAAGGACAGCCTCGACAAGGACGTCAACGACCACCGGTTCCTGTTCTCCATCGGCAGCGCCGGCGTGACCCCCGTGGAGCAGGCGGGCGGTTATTCGATCTTCGCCAACGCCGGCAAGCACTACCCGACTCACACCGTCATCAGGGTGATCGGCCCCGACAAGATCGAGGTCATCCCCGAGGACAAGACGCCCAAACAGGTCATCTCCGAAGAGGTGGCCGCGGATGCCATCGTCGCCCTGCAGTCCGTGGTCAAGGGCGGCACCGGTACGGCCGCGGCCCTGCCCGACCGTCCGGTCGCGGGCAAGACCGGCACGAACAACGACAACAAGGAAGCCTGGTTCGTCGGCTTCACCCCGCAACTGTCGTCGGCGGTCGGCATGTACAAGGAAGACCGCAAGAGCGGCGCCGAGCTGTCCCTGGGCAACAACTTCGACGGAGGCACCGTTCCGGCCCGCGTCTGGCGGGCGTTCATGGCCGAGGCCATGAAGGGCGAGAAGGTCATGGAGTTCCCGCCGCCGACCAACATCGGCTCGCCGCTCGACCTCGTGCCCAAGCCGACCCCGACGCCCACCCCCACGCCGACCGACCCGGGCTTCCCGGACGACAACGGCTGGCCGAACGACAACGGCGGCGGCGGGGACAACGGCGGCGGCGACAACGGAGGCGGCTGCCTTCCCTGGGACGACGCCTGCAACAACGGAGGCGGCGACCCGGTCAACCAGGGCGACACCTCAGGCGGCACCTCGACCACGCCGCCACCGCCGACGCCCTCACCGACGCTCACGGGCGGGCGCCGCTCGACGCCCACTCCCAGCCGGTGATCGGATAACGCCATGAGCCGATCGACGTACGCCCCAGGTCCCGCCGGCCCCGTGGCCCGTGCCGTGCTGCCCTTGCTTCCCCTTGGGCTGCTCGCGGCCCTCGGGGCCGTGCTCGCGTACGCCTGGAAGGCGCCGTGCCGGCTCGGCGGGGCGTGGAACGACGGCACCCAGCAGTTCCTCAACTTCTGCTACACCGACATCTATCCGCTGTGGTGGAACGAGAAGCTGGACCAGGGGCTCGCGCCGTACTTCGGCCACGACGTGGAGTACCCCGTCGGCATCGGCTCCCTGATGTGGGTCATCCAGAAGATCGTGTCCGGGCTGAACGAGCCGGGGGTCTGGTTCTACGACCTCACCGTGCTCGTCATGGCGGCGTCGCTGATCGTGGGCGTGCTGGTCATGGCGTCGCTGGCCGGCATGCAGGGCCGTCCCTGGGACGCCGCCTGGTACGCGCTCGCGCCCGCGCTCATCCTCACGGCGTTCATCAACTGGGACCTGCTGTGCGGGGCCCTCAGCCTCGGGGCCTTCCTCGCCTGGTCGAGGAACAGGCACTTCCTGGCCGGGGTGCTGCTGGGCCTGGCGATCGCCACGAAGTTCTACCCGCTCGTCTTCTTCGGGCCGCTGTTCCTGCTGGCGCTGCGCACCCGCAGGTTCCAGGCCTTCTTCTGGACGCTCGGCGGCACGGTGATCACCTGGGTGGTCGTGAACCTGCCGTTCATGCTCCTCGCGTTCAAGGGCTGGAAGAAGTTCTACGCCTTCAGCAGTGAGCGCGGAGCCGACTGGGGTTCGGTCTGGTACTTCTTCCAGATGAAGCAGTGGCCGATCCTCGGGGATCCCAGCCGCATCGACATGCTCGGCATCGTGTCGTTCGGCGTGCTGTGCCTGGCCATCGCCGTGCTGGCCCTCACCTCGCGCACCCGGCCGAGGCTGATGCAGCTCTGCTTCCTGGTCCTCGCCGCGTTCATGGTGACCAACAAGGTGTGGTCCCCGCAGTACGTGCTGTGGCTGGTGCCGTTCGCGGTGCTGGCCCGGCCGAACTGGAAGCCGCTGCTGCTCTGGCAGGTGGCCGAGTGCTGGTACTTCTTCGCGATCTGGCTCTACCTGGTCGGCATCCAGCCCGGTAACGAGTCTCTCGGGATCAGCGACGGCACGTACTTCACCGCGGTCTGGGGCCGGGCCGTCACGATCGCGATCATGGCGGCGTTCGTGGTCAGGGACATCCTGCGGCCCGAGCACGACGTGATCCGGCGGGGCGGCATGGACGACCCGACCGGCGGCGTCTTCGACGGGGCCGAGGACCGCATCGTCCTGCGGGTGACTCCGCGGGCGCTCCAGGACCGGCCGGCGTCGAGCGCGGCCTGACGTTCCTGATCGGATTTCCAGGATGACCCTCTATCCTCCTTCGTGTGCAGACCTCCCCCCAGGAGACCGTTTCTCGGGTGCCCTGGGTACGCCAGTCCGACAGCGATGTCCTGGTTCTGTGGCTCGGATCGCGCTTGGGGATCGTCGTCGCGGCGACGGTGGGAGCGAGCGTGCTGGCGGGGGACAAGCTCCTCACGCCGTTCATGGAGCGCTGGCAGCACTGGGACGCCAAGCTCCTGGTGGACATCGCGAAGTACGGCTATGACGGAGACCCCGCCGCCGACCCCGACGCCGGGCTTCCGGCCTTCTTCCCCGGCGTGCCCCTCGCCCTGCGCCTGGTCCATGTGATCGTGCCCGACTGGTCGCTCGCCGGCCTGATCATCTCGCTCGTCGCGGGGCTGGTCGCGATGACGGCGCTGGCGAGGCTCGGCGAGTTCGAGGGCCCCGCGGGCACCGGTTGGCGGGCCGTTCTGGCGCTCCTGCTCTGCCCCACGGCGGTGTTCCTGTTCGCGGGGTACACCGAGTCGCTCTTCCTGGCCTTCGCGGTGCCCGCCTGGCTCTACGCGCGCCGCCAGAACTGGATGGCCGCCGGCCTGCTCGCCGCCGGCGCCTCGTGCGTGCGCATCACAGGACTGTTCCTGGCCCTGGCTCTCATCGTGGAGTTCGTCATGCGCCGGGGCCGGGCCGGCAAGGCCGCGTGGCTGCTGGTCCCGTTCCTGCCGCTCATCCTCTACTCCGCCTACCAGCACAGACGTACGGGCGACTGGCTCGCCTGGCAGCACGCCCAGGAGGCGGGCTGGGGACGGCAGATGGTGTGGCCGTGGCAGTCGTTCTGGACGACCTGGCAGATGGCCGCGGGCGACGGCCAGTTCGTCTGGGCGTTCCGCATGGAGATCGCCGGCGCGCTCGTGGGGTTCGCCGTGGTGATCTGGCTGCTCCTCGCGCGGCGGTGGAGCGAGCTGGTCTACGTCGGGCTCCAGCTCGGGGCGCTCGTCTTCTCCGCGTACTACCTGTCGATCCCGCGCGCCCTGCTGCTGTGGTGGCCGCTCTGGGTCATGCTCGGCCAGGTCTCGGCGCGGCGCCGGCCGGTGCTCGTGCTGTACGCGCTGGTCGCGGGGCCGCTGATGGTGCTCAACACCATGACCTTCATCAGCGGGGCATGGGCAGGCTGAGGCGCTGAGCCGCAGCCTTTACCCACTTCCCGGCGGAGTAATCCAGGGACTTATCCACAGGCTGTGGATCAAAGGTGATCACGAAGGAAGGCGATGTCGGCCGCCTGGCCGTCGCCCGGGGTCTCCACCACGATCGGCGCCCCGGCCGCGCGGCACACGCCAAGGATCAGCTCGGGGTCGATCTGGCCGTTGCCCAGGTTGGCGTGCCGGTCGGCCCCGGAGTCGAAGGCGTCCCGCGAGTCGTTGCAGTGCACCAGGTCGATGCGGCCGGTGATGGCCTTGACGCGCTCGACCACGTCCACCAGCTCCTCGCCGCCGGCGTGGGCGTGGCAGGTGTCCAGGCAGAAGCCCACGTCGAAGCCGTCGAGCGCCTCCCACAGGCGGGCCACGCGCTCCAGCTTGCGCGCCATGGCGTTGCCGCCGCCCGCGGTGTTCTCGATGAGCACCGGGATGGGGGTCTCGAGCCGCTCGAACACCTTGCGCCAGTTGTCGAAGCCGACCTCGGGGTCGTCGTCCTTGCCGACGTGGCCGCCGTGCACGATCAGGCCCTTGGCGCCGATCGAGGCCGCGGCCTCCAGCTGGCTCGCGAGAAGCTTGCGGCTCGGGATGCGGATGCGGTTGTTCGCGGTCGCGACGTTGATCACGTAGGGGGCGTGGACGTAGACGTCGACCTCCGACGCCCTCAGGACGTCGGCGGAGGCCGGGATGACCGGCCCCTTCCATCCCTGGGGGTCACCGAGGAAGAACTGCACGACCTCGGCCTTTCGCGCCGTGGCGTGAGCCAGGGGGTCGTCTTGGTCGACGTGAGCTCCGATACGCACCATGGGACGAGCGTAGCCGTTTCAAGAACCCGCCCATGGGCAGGTGGAGCGCCGGGTTGGTACGCCCAGAAACCCGCGTACCGTGAGACATAGGAGACGACAGTGGCCTATCGCCGCCGCGGAATCAGCCTGTTAGGCCTGATCTACATCCTCATCGGGATCTACGTCGCTTGGGTTCACGACTACATCACGCCCAGCCTGCTCAAGAAGGTCGCCCAGGCACTCATCGCGATCTTCCTCTGGTTCCTGATCCTGCTCGGCGTCGACCTCCATATCGGGGGCTGAGATCGCTTCGGCCTACCTGACACCCCGACGGGGGCGCCTCGGGGGGCGCCCCGCCGTTCGTGCCGCTTCTGGCGTCGCCGTCAAGGAATGAACCCGCCGTGGTAGATGCCCGTCGCCACGCCGACGAACGACATGACGATGGCGACGATGTTGACCGAGCGCTCAGCGGTCGTGGCCGAGACATACTGTGAGTACATCCCGACGAAGAACCCCACCAGCCCGGCCCACGAGGCGACCATGTGGGCGCTGACGACGAACCCGCTCACGAACGCCACCAGACCGCAGGCGATCGCGACCATGGTCAACGTGTTCTCGCGGGTGTGCTTCCTGCCGTCGGAGTTGAGGGTGAGGCGGAAGGGCTCGCTCTCGGTAGGGCCAAGGGCTTGTGGCATGGCGGCCACCTCCTCTCTTCTCTCCGTGACGTTCCCCTTACAGGCGGCCGACAATCACGGCCGGGCAGTCGGCCGGCCCTGGTAGACTTCTGGGGCCGCGTTTGTTATGCGCGTGTTATCAACCGCGCTACTCGCTCCGCCACCGAAGGCGGCACGAGAACGCCGGCGTCCTCCTGTCACGGCATGGTGTCGTGACCGCAAGAGTCCAGAGGAGGTTGGAAGTCCGCATGCGTCGCTACGAACTGATGGTCATCCTTGACCCGTCCCTCGATGAGCGCACGGTGACTCCCTCGCTCGACCAGTTCCTCACTGTCGTCCGCAATGACGGCGGCACCGTGGAGAAGGTCGACGTGTGGGGTCGTCGCCGGCTGGCTTACGACATCATCAAGAAGTCCGAGGGCATCTACGCCGTCGTCGACCTCACGGCCGAGCCCGCCACGGTCAAGGAGCTGGACCGCCAGCTCAACCTGAACGAGGGCATCCTGCGTACCAAGGTGCTGCGTCCCGACATGCACTGAGCGGCTTCGGGTCATGCCGAAGCCCGGCTTTTTGTCGGGCGGTAGCCGTACTCTGAGGCCCTACAGGCTGCGCAGATTCACGCAGGAAGGCGAAAGCGACCGATGGCAGCAGGCGACACAACGATCACCATCGTCGGCAACCTTGTCGACGATCCGGAGCTGCGTTTCACCCCTTCGGGGCAGGCCGTGGCCCGGTTCCGCATCGCATCCACTCCGCGGTTCATGGACAAACAGACCAACGAGTGGAAGGACGGCGAGAGCCTCTTCCTGACCTGCAACGTGTGGCGCCAGGCGGCGGAGAACGTCGCCGAGAGCCTCCAGCGCGGCATGCGGGTCATCGTTCAGGGGCGGCTGCGCCAGCGGTCGTACGAGACCAAGGAAGGCGAGAAGCGCACCGTCTACGAGGTCGAGGCCGACGAGGTCGGCCCGTCCCTTCGTAACGCCACGTGCAAGGTCAACAAGACCGCCCGTCAGGGCGGTGGCGGTGGCGGCGGGTTCGGCGGCGGCGCCGACGACCCGTGGGCCTCGGCCACTCCGGCACCTTCGGGTGGCGGTGGCTACGGCGGTGGCGGCGGTGGTGGCTACAACCAGGGCGGCGGCTTCGGCGGCTCCCAGGGTGGCGGCGACCTCAGCGACGAACCGCCTTTCTGATCAGTAGTTCAATCCCAGTAACCGATCGACCATTCCCGCATCTTGCGGGGCTCTCTTAGGAGGAGCACCACGATGGCGAAGCCGGCACTGCGCAAGCCGAAGAAAAAGGTTTGCCTGTTCTGCCATGACAAGATCTCCTACGTCGACTACAAGGACACGGCGCTGCTTCGGAAGTTCATCTCCGACCGCGGCAAGATCCGTGCCCGCCGGGTGACGGGCAACTGCACCCAGCACCAGCGTGACGTGGCGACCGCGATCAAGAATGCCCGTGAGATGGCCTTGCTGCCGTACACGAGCACCGCGCGCTGACAGGAGGCGGAGACATGAAGCTCATTCTCACCAACGAGGTCTCGGGCCTCGGCGCCCCCGGTGACATCGTCGAGGTCAAGGACGGCTACGGCCGCAACTACCTGATCCCGCGCGGGTTCGCCATGCGCTGGACCCGTGGCGGCGAGAAGCAGATCGATTCGATCAAGAAGGCGCGCGACGCCCGCGAGATCCGTGACCTCGGCACCGCCAAGGAGGTCGCCGGCAGGCTCGGTTCCCTCCGGGTGACGCTGAAGACGCGGGCGGGCGACTCCGGCCGCCTGTTCGGTTCGGTGACGACCGGTGACATCGCCGACGCGGTCAAGGCCGCCGGCGGTCCGCTGCTCGACCGTCGCCGCATCGAGATCACGAACGCGATCAAGAGCGTCGGTTCCCACCGCGTCTCGGTCCGGCTGCACCCTGAGGTCGCGGCCAACCTTGACGTCGAGGTCGTCGGCTCCTGAGCGACCAGCTCGTGAGGTAAAAGCTCGTGAGGTGAAGAAGGGCTCCTTCCCGATCCGGGGAGGGGCCCTTCGGCGTCTCCCGATGCGCGAAACGGCCGTCCCCACAGGGACTGCCGCCGCCTGAGGCATGGGTTGCTGGAGGGTCGGGTTCCATCTGCATTAGGGCTGTATGTGGTAATGCGTCGTACCAGATATCCTGAGCGACGAATTCCCTCGGGTACACCCCCTTCTGGAGGCCTAGATGCTCCGTCCCTCGATGCTGCTGGCGCTCGGCGCCCTCGCGACGGCGGCGGTGGCGTGCGCTCCGGCCTCCGACACCTCCTCGCCGTCCGGCACGACCACCGCCGCCCCCTCCGCGTCCGAATCGTGCACCAAGGACCAGCTCAAGCTGCTCAAGCCGGGCACCCTGACCATCGGCACCGACAAGCCCGCCTACGAGCCGTGGTTCAAGGACGACAAGCCGGCGAACGGCCAGGGATTCGAGAGCGCCGTCGCCTACGCCGTGGCGAGCAAGCTGGGCTTCACGACAAGTGAGGTGACCTGGACGGTCGCCCCGTTCAACTCGGCTTTCGCGCCTGGCCCGAAGCAGTTCGACTTCGACGTCAACCAGGTGTCCATCACCCGGGCGCGGGCCAAAGCCGTCGACTTCAGCGACGGCTACTACACGGTCAAGCAGGCCGCCGTCTCGCTGGGCGGCTCGAAGTTCGCCTCGGCCACCTCGCTCGCCGACCTCAAGAACGCCAAGATCGGCGTCCAGGTCGGCACGACCTCCCTTCAGGCCGTGAAGGACGTCATCAAGCCCAGTGCCGAGCCGAACGTCTACAACGAGCAGATCGACGCGGTCACCGCCCTGAAGAACAAGCAGGTGGACGCCCTGGTGGTCGACCTGCCCACCGCGTTCTACGTGACGGCCGCGCAGGTCGACGGCTCGAAGATCGTCGGTCAGTTCGGCAGCGGGTCCGGTACGCCCGAGCAGTTCGGCCTGGTGTTCCAGAAGGGCAGCGCGCTGGTGAGCTGCGTGAACAAGGCGATCGGGGAGCTCACCTCCTCCGGCGAGCTGGCGAAGATCGAGTCCCAGTGGCTCGGCTCCGCGGCCGGTGCGCCGGAACTGCAATGAGCGATCCGTCCGGCAGCGGCTCCGTCGATCCCGG
>NZ_JBFBIK010000015.1:6700-54926 GCF_040685555.1 Sphaerisporangium sp. NPDC088356 | reverse complement strand
GCGTGACGCCGACGGCCCGGTCCGGTGATCCGGGCGTGACGCCGACGGCCCGGTCCGGTGATCCGGGCGTGACGCCGACGGCCCGGTCTGGTGATCCGGGCGTGACGCCGACGGCCCGGTCTGGTGATCCCGCCGCGTCGACGGCGGGATGGGCCAAGAGCGAGCGGCAGCGGGAGCGTGAGCGGCTCCGCCGCCGCATGGACCTGCGGTCCAGCTCGGTCGCGACCGCGTCCACGGTCGTGTTCATCGTGCTGATCGTCTGGCTGGTCACCGCCTCGCCGGGCTGGCCACGGGTCAAGGAGACGTTCTTCGACCTCGGGCAGTTCACCGAGGCGTTCCCCGACGTGCTCCGCGGGTTCCTGCTCAACATCAAGATCTTCCTGATCGCGGAGCCGCTGATCCTGGTCGTGGGCCTGGTGGTCGCGCTGGTGCGCAACCTGCACGCGCCGGTGTTCTTCCCGCTGAGATCCCTCGCCGTGCTGTACACCGACGTCTTCCGCGGCGTGCCGACGATCCTGGTCATCTATCTGGTCGGCTTCGGGCTGCCGGCGCTGCAGCTGCAGGGCATGCCGTCCGACTTCGCCACCTTGGGAATCATCGCGCTGACGCTCTCGTACGGCGCGTACGTGGCGGAGGTGTTCCGGTCGGGCATCGACTCCGTTCACCCCAGCCAGCGTGCCGCCGCGCGCTCCCTCGGACTCACCCACGGCCAGACGATGCGGTTCGTCGTCCTGCCCCAGGCCGTACGCCGCGTCGCGCCGCCCCTGCTCAACGACTTCGTCTCGCTGCAGAAGGACACCGCCCTGGTAGCGACGATCGGGCCGCTGGAGGCGCTGCGCCAGGCGCAGATCCACGCGGCCGAGAACTTCAACTACACCCCCTACCTCGCGGCGGCCCTGCTGTTCATCCTGCTGACGATCCCGATGGCCCGCTTCACCGACTACCTGTCGGCCCGTTCCCAGAGGCGGCGAGGCATGTGAGCGGCCTGCTGGAGATCGAGGGTGTCTGGAAGCACTACCACCGGCACAGCGTGCTGCGCGGCATCGACCTGTCGGTGGACTCCCACGAGGTGGTCTGCCTGATCGGCGCCTCGGGGTCGGGCAAGTCGACCCTGCTGCGCTGCGTCAACCTGCTCGAGACAGTGGACGACGGTGCGATCCGGCTTGACGGCACCGAGATCACCGACGTGCGGGCGAACCCGGACGACGTGCGCAAGCGCATCGGCATGGTCTTCCAGTCGTACAACCTCTTTCCTTACCTGACCGTGCTGGAGAACATCACGCTCGCACCGAGGAAGGTGCACGGCATGGGGAAGGCACAGGCCGAGGAGCACGCACACGAGTTGCTGTCCCGGTTCGGCCTCGACGGCAAGGCCGGGGCCTACCCCGACCGGCTGTCCGGCGGCCAGCAGCAACGGGTGGCGATCATCAGGGCGCTGGCCACCCGTCCCCGCCTGCTCCTGCTCGACGAGGTGACCTCGGCCCTCGACCCCGCGCTGGTCGCCGAGGTGCTGGAGATCATCCGTGAGCTCAAGGAGTCCGGGATGACGATGATCCTTGCCACGCACGAGATGGGCTTCGCGCGCGACATCGCCGACAAGGTGTGCTTCCTGGACGAAGGGGTCCTGCTGGAGCAGGGCACGGCCGAGCAGATCTTCACCGATCCCCGGGAGCCCCGCACCAGGGAGTTCCTCCGCCGGGTGCTCGACGCCCGTCGCATATGACCCCGCCGGCGACATGCGGGCGGGCGGCGGGTTCGGCGGGCCGGTCAGCCGCCGGTGACCAGCCACGCACGGCCGTACGCGCGCACCCCGAGGGTGACCGCGCGGGCCGCCATCCACACCATGAACGCCATCCACAGCGCCACGAGGCCGCCGCCGAGGTGGACCACGCCGAAGACCGCCGGGAGATAGACGATCGTCGTGACGGCGGAGGCCCAGGCGAGGTAGCGCCGGTCGCCCGCTCCGATCAGCACCCCGTCGAGGACGAACACCACGCCGGCCAGGGGCTGGAGCAGCGCGACGATCCACAGCACGGCCGCGAGCTCGGCGCTCACAGCGGGGTCCGCGCCGAACAGATGCGGGATGGCCGGACGCAGGAGGACGATCGCGAGCGCGAGGAACGCCCCGTACCCGATGCCCCAGGTCACCATGGTCCGCGTGGCGGCGCGCGTCCGCTGGACGTCTCCGGCGCCGAGGGCGCGCCCGGTGATCGCCTGACCCGCGATCGCGATGGCGTCGAGGGCGAACGCGAGCAGCGACCAGATCTGGGTCGCGATCGAGTGTGCCGCGAGCTGGGCGATTCCCATGCGGGTGGCGACGCCCGTCGCGACGATCAGCACGAGGCGCAGGCAGACCGTGCGGACCAGCAGCGCGATCCCCGCCGTCCCAAAGTCCCTGATCCCCGCGAGGTGCGGCTTCAGCGAGACGTGGTGCTCGCGGGCGGCCCTGGCGGCGACGAGCAGGTAGACGGCCGCTCCGAGCCCCTGAGCGAGGACGGTGCCCCAGGCGGACCCCGCGATGCCCCAGTGGAGGACGAGCACGAACACGGCGTTCAGCACCGCGTTGAGCGTGAACGAGCCGACGGCGACGGCCAGCGGGGTCACCGTGTCCTGCAGGCCGCGAAGGATGCCGGTGCCGGCCAGGATGATGAGCATGGGCGGGGTGCCCAGCAGGCTGATCCGCAGGTACGTGACCGCCTGGGCGGCCACGCCAGGGGAGGCGCCGAACAGCTCGACGAGCCACGGGGCGAGCGGCCAGCACGCCGCGATCAGGGTCAGGCCGATGGCGGTGGCCAGCCAGAGCCCGTCGATGCCCTGCTTGACCGCCCGCGAGAGGTTCCCCGCGCCCACCTGCCTCGCCACCGCCGCGGTGGTGCCGTACGCCAGGAAGACGCAGACGTTCACCAGCGTGGTCAGGGCGGTGCCGGCGATGCCGAGCGCGCCGAGCGAGGTCGTGCCGAGCCGGCCGACGATCGCGTAGTCCACGAGGATGAACAGTGGCTCGGCCACCAGCGCGCCGAAGGCCGGAATGGCGAGCCTGAGGATCTCCCGGCTACCGACGTGGGGGGTAAGAGACACTCGTCTATCTTGCCCCTTACACCGCCGTGGTCGGGACGGCCGCGGGCGACTATCCACGTGTCGTGCCGACTTTCTTTTCTCCACAGCTCGTGGACACCGTTTCCCCTGCTCAATAAGGGTTCTGTGGTTATGCACATCGGTTATCCACAGGGTTGTCCCCAGGCTGCCCACACCTCGTGACGAGAACTGCACACGTTATCCACAACGTTGTCGACAGGACGCGTTGCCGGTTCCTCCAGAACCGGCGAAACTGTCACCCCGGCTACTTCGGGGGTGGCACGGGAGTTCGTAGGAGGCGGCCAGTTGAGCAGTGAAGTGGTCCCCGCCTTCGATGCACCCTTCGAGCGCACGCCCCCGAGCAACATCGAGGCCGAGCAGTCGGTGCTGGGCGGCATGCTGCTGTCCAAGGACGCCATCGCCGACGTGGTCGAGGTCCTGCGCTCCGACGACTTCTACCGGCCGGCCCACCAGATCATCTACGACGCCATCCTCGACCTGTACGGGCGGGGTGAGCCGGCGGACGCGGTGACGATCTTCGGCGAGCTGTCCAAGCGCGGTGAGATCGCGCGCGTGGGCGGCGGCGCCTACGTCCACACCCTGACGGCCGTCGTCCCCACGGCCGCGAACGCCGGCTACTACGCCAAGATCGTGCGGGAGCAGGCGATCCTGCGGCGGCTCATCGAGGCCGGCACCCGCATCGTCTCCTACGGGTACGGCGGGCAGAACGAAGAGGTCGACGAGCTGGTCGACCGGGCCCAGGCCGAGATCTACGCGGTCACCGAGCGCCGCACCAGCGAGGACTACCGCCCGCTGTCCGAGATCATGCCGGGCGCTCTCGACGAGATCGAGGCCATCGGCAGCCGCAGTGGCCAGATGGTCGGCGTCCCGACCGGCTTCCAGGACCTCGACGCCCTGATGAACGGCCTCCACCCCGGCCAGATGATCGTCGTAGCGGCGCGTCCCGCCATCGGCAAGTCGACGCTGGGGCTCGATTTCGCCAGATCCGCGGCTATCAAGCACCATATGGCGACAGTCGTGTTCTCTCTGGAAATGTCGCGCAATGAGATCACGATGCGTCTGCTGTCGGCCGAGGCCCGGGTGGCCCTGCACACGATGCGCTCGGGCACGATGAACGACGACGACTGGACACGCCTCGCGCGGCGCATGAGCGAGGTCGCCGAGGCGCCGCTGTTCATCGACGACTCTCCCAACATGTCGATGATGGAGATCCGCGCCAAGTGCCGCCGCCTCAAGCAGCGTCACGACCTGCGCTTCGTCATCGTCGACTACCTCCAGCTGATGAGCTCGCCGAAGAAGACCGAGAGCCGTCAGCAGGAGGTGTCCGAGATCTCCCGTGCCCTCAAGCTCCTCGCCAAGGAGCTGGAGGTGCCCGTCATCGCGATCTCCCAGCTCAACCGTGGCCCCGAGCAGCGCACCGACAAGCGCCCTCAGGTGTCCGACTTGCGCGAATCAGGGTCGATTGAGCAGGATGCCGATGTTGTGATCCTCCTCCACAGGGAGGACGCCTACGAGCGCGAGTCGCCGCGCGCCGGCGAGGCCGACCTCATCGTGGCCAAGCACCGTAACGGCCCCACCGCCACGGTCACGGTCGCCTTCCAGGGTCACTACAGCCGCTTCGTCGACATGGCACCCCACTGAGCCTGCTCGTACCGCATTGGAAAAGATCCGGAGAGAAGCGAACCGCGGCGGCACCGGGCAGGTCACGAGTCCACCGAAAGGCCTGGGCGGACATGGACCAGCTTGTCGGGGTTGAGGACGCCGAAGATCTGGTGGACGCGGCCGTCGGCGATGTCGAGTTGCTCCTGGTCGCCATGGAACCGTCGTTCCAGGCGACGACGTCCTCGCTCGGCATCTCGGTGTCACCGGGTTCAGGGCAGGACCACGCGGGCGTGGGAGGTCAGGCGGCCGTCGCCGGTCAGTACGTGCAGCGCGAATCCGGGAGGCAGGTCGAAGTCGACCGGCGGCCATGCCGTGGACTCCTGCGGGAGCAGCGCCGTCGAGGCCACGCCCGGCGCGACGTACACCGGGAGGCCCGCGAAGGTGGTCGCGGCGGCGGTGTGGACGTGCCCGACCAGGAGGCCCACGACCTGGGGATGCGCGTGGAGCACCGCCTCCAGGCGCTCGGGCTCCTTGAGCCCGATCTCGTCGACGTAGGGGATGCCGACCGGCACCGGCTGGTGGTGCATGCCGACGAGGACCGGCGCGCCGGACGACTCCAGGACCTCGGCGAGCCACCGCAGGGTCTCGTCGTCGAGGTAACCGTCGTCGCGGCCGGGGATGCTGGAATCGCACAGGGCGATCGTCGCGCCGCCGGCGCGGAGCACCTGGTTGACGGGCCTGCCGGTGTCACCGGCCTCGCCGAGCAGCACCTTACGGAACTCCGGCCTGCTGTCGTGGTTCCCCGGGCAGATGATCGTCGGGTACGGGAACCGCAGCAGCTCCCGGGCGATCTCGTACTCCTCCACGGTTCCGTGGTCGGCGATGTCACCGGTCACCAGCACGGCGTCGATCGGCCCGGGAAGGCCGGAGATGTGACGTACGACCCGCTCGACGCGCTCGGCACTCCGCGGGGTTCCGTCGATGTGGACATCGCTGACATGGGCGAGTGTGATCATGGGATCCAGGTTTTCACAGGGGTCGCGAAATAAAATGCCGGGGTACGGCCGCCCCGCGCGGGCCGTACCCCGGTAGAGGCCGGAGGTCACTCCCAGCGGAACGTCCGCGCCGCGAGCACGCCGGCCACCAGCGCCCACACGGCGAGGACGGCCAGGTGAAGCACCTGCGGAGACGCGCCCGCCCACGTGTCGCGCAGGGCCTGGCCGAACGCGCCCGTCGGCGTGAAGTCGCTGAGCCTCCGCAGGACCTCGGGCATCAGCTCGCGGGGCAGCCACATCCCCGCGAGGAAGAGCAGGGGGAACATCACGATCGCCCCGATCCCGCCGGCGGCGCGGCTGTTCGGGACGACGGCCGCGATGAGCAGGCCGAGGGCGAACATGGCGCAGACCCCGAGGAGGAAGACCAGGACGAACCACAAGAGCTGGGCGGGCACGCGCGTGCCGAGCACCAGGTTTCCGAACACGATCATCAAGAGGCCGGCCACGACCGTCGCCACCAGGTTGAGCAGCAACTGGGCGACCAGCAGCGCACCCGGCGAGGCCGGGGTGATGGACAGGCGGCGCAGGACCCCGCGCTCCCGGTACACCGCGAGCACCGTCGGGATCACGCTGAACGCGGAGGTCACGACCGACAGCAGGATCATCATGGCGGGCAGCTGGGTGTCCACCACCCGCTCGCCGCCGAGCGAGGGGTCAGGGGTGCGGAAGCCGGGGATGGCGCTGCCGAGGACCAGCAGCAGCGTGAGGGGGAGCAGGAGCGCGAAGAACGCCGTGAGAGGTTCTCGCAGGTAGAGCTTTGTCTCCGTGAGGGCTAGCTTGCGCAGGCTCGTCCCCCTGCGCGTGGTCTTGATGGGGATGGTGGTCGACATGGGGAGGTCCTCCTAGGACGCGTCGGTGACCGGGCGGCCGGTGAGGGTGAGGAAGGCGTCGTCCAGCGTCGCGCGCTCCATCTGGAGCCCGGTGGGGACGATCTGGTTCGCGGCGAGGGCGGTGGTCACGGCCAGGAGGAGGTTCTCCGATCCGGTCACCGTGACGGTGTCGCCGTTCCTGGTGACACCCTCCACCTCCGGAACAGACCTGAGGATGCGGTCGGCGCCGGGAGGGCCGCGGAAGCTGACCCGTTGCCCGCCCTCCACCCGCGCGATCAGACCCGCCGGCGAGTCGATCGCCGCCACGCGCCCCCCGTCGATCACGGCGACCCGGTCGCAGAGCCGTTCCGCCTCCTCCATGAAGTGGGTGACCAGGACGATCGTGACGCCGCGGGACCTGACCAGCTCGATGAGGTCCCAGGTCTCCCGCCGCGCCTGCGGGTCGAGGCCGGTGGTGAGCTCGTCCAGGATCGCCACGCGCGGGGCGCCGACCAGGGCGAGGGCGATCGACAGCCGTTGCCGCTGCCCGCCGGAGAGCTTGGCGAACGTCGTGTCCCGCTTCTGGCCGAGGCCGACCTCGTCCAGCAGCTTCCTCCAGTCCGCGGGCCGGTCGTAGAAGGACGCGTAGAGGTCGAGCGCCTCCCACACCTTGAGCTTGTCCGGGAGTGAGCAGTCCTGGAGCTGCACGCCGACCCGTCGCCGCAGCTCGGCGCGATCGCGGCGCGGATCGAGACCCGTGACGGTGATCGTCCCGCCGTCGGGCGTGCGGAGCCCGGAGACGCACTCGACCGTCGTGGTCTTCCCGGCGCCGTTCCGCCCGACCACGCCGAAGATCTCGCCTTCCTCCACGGCGAACGACACGTCGTCGACCGCCACCTGCTTGCCGTAAAGCTTGCGCAGCTTGGTGATCTCGATGATTTCCATGCCATCGACGCTAGGAATCGCGGCCTGCCGCCGGAATGCGCCTGCGGCCCGAACGGGGGTGTACTTAGATACACCTGAACAGGGTGTCCACGGCTACTTCGAACTACCGGCCCGGTGAACCAGACTGGGGCGCATGGTTCTCAGGACGGTGGTCGGCTTTGGTCACGGTCTCGTGCTGTTCACGCTGGCCGTCACGAACATGGTCATGCTCGCGATCACCGCGGTGGTGTTCGTGCTGTGCTTCGGGCTCGGAATGGTCTTCCTGTTCCCGGCCACGGTGCGCATGGTCCGCGGCCGCGCGGGCCAGGCACGCGCGGTCGCCCGCGCGTGGTCGGGAGTGGAGATCGCCGCCCCCTACCGCGCCGCGCCGCCCCCGCCCCAGCCCCAGCGGGACGGCTGGTACCGCGAGGGCCGGCAGCTCTACCGCACGTCCCTGATCCCGTCCTTCAACAGGACCTGGAACTGGATGATCAAGGACCCCGCCACCTGGCGCGACTTCGCCTGGCTGCTGGCCGAGCCGCTGATCGGCGGCCTGCTGGCCATCTCACCGCTGCTCATGGTGGGGTACGGCGTCGTCCTGGCGAGGGTGGGGCACCCGGTGGAGATGCTCGCCGGAGTCGTCCTCGTCGTCGCGGGGGTGCTCGTGGCTCCGAGGATCGCACGCGTCCACGGCCTGTGGGCCCGGTTGCTGCTGGCCCCCACGCTGAAGGCCCGCCTGGCCAACGAGGTGCGGCACCTCACCCAGGTGCACACCGAAGTGGTCGACTCGCAGGCCGCCGAGCTCCGGCGCATAGAGCGCGACCTGCACGACGGCGCCCAGGCACGTCTGGTGGCCATCGGCATGACCCTCGGCGCGGCCGAGGAGCTCATGGACTCCGACCCGAAGGCGGCCAAGGCGCTCATCGCCAAGGTGAGGGAGGCCTCGGCGGCCTCGCTGATCGAGCTGCGCCAGCTCGTGCGGGGCATCCACCCGCCGGTCCTGGCCGAGCGCGGCCTCGGCGACGCCGTACGGGCTCTCGCCCTCGACAGCCCTCTCAAGGTCACGGTCAGCGTCGAGCTGCCCGTACGTCCCGAGGCGCCCGTCGAGTCGGCCGCCTACTTCGTCATCAGCGAGCTGCTCGCGAACGCCAGCAGGCACGGCGACGCCGCGAACGTCGCGATCGACATCAGCCACCGCCGCTCCGCCCTGCGCGTCACCGTGACCGACGACGGCCACGGCGGGGCCGATCCCTCGCGGGGCAGCGGCCTGCGCGGCATCGAGCGCCGGCTGTCCGCGTTCGACGGCGTCCTCGCGCTGCACAGCCCTCCGGGCGGGCCGACCGTGGCCACCGTTGAGCTTCCGCGCGCGTTCTCCGCGGAAGCCTGCGGGTCCACACTGCCCGTGTGGAAGCAGAAGCTGATGGGCGTCTGCTGGGGGCTGTTCTGGCTGCCGCTGTTCCCTCAGGGCCTGGTGGCGATGTTCTTGAAGATCTTCGGGGCGGACCAGCGGAGCTGGTTCCTCGCGCTCTACATGCCGGAGCCTCTCCAGTGGCCGGTCATCATCGGCATGATCGCTCTTGGCGCAGGTATGGTCTGGTTCGCGGCCAGAGCCGCCCAGCAGGCGAAGGAACGAGACGACGCGTGAGAGTAGTCCTGGCCGAAGATCTCTATCTGCTGCGTGACGGCCTGGTGCACCTGCTCCAGGCGCACGGGTTCGAGATCGTCGCGGCGGTCGAGTCGGGGCCCGAGCTGCTCAGGGCGCTGCTCGACGAGCGTCCCGAGGTGGCGGTGGTCGACGTACGGCTGCCGCCCACCTTCACCGACGAGGGGCTCCAGGCGGCGCTCGCGGCCCGCCTGGCTATCCCCGGGCTGCCGGTGCTGGTCCTGTCCCAGCACGTGGAGCAGCTTTACGCCAGGGAGTTGCTCGCCGACGGCACCGGCGGCGTCGGCTACCTGCTCAAGGACCGCGTCTTCAACTCCGAGCAGTTCATCGACGCGGTGCGCCGGGTCGCGTCCGGTGGCACCGCCATGGACCCCGACGTCATCGCCAAGCTGCTGGCCAGCAACGCCCGCCACGAGCCGCTGGGGAGGCTCACCCCGCGCGAGCGGGAGGTGCTGGAGCTGATGGCCGAGGGCCGTTCGAACGCCGCCATCGCCCAGCGGCTGTTCCTGAGCGAGAGTGCTGTGGGCAAGCACACGGCGAACATCTTCGCCAAGCTCGACCTCGCCGTCTCCGACGACGACAACCGCCGCGTGCTCGCCGTGCTCACCTATCTGAACGGCACCCGGGGCTGACCGCGCCGCGTTCGCGCGGGCTCGCTGGTTCCGTAGCCGCCAAATGTCCGCCCCAGGCGCTACCTTTCTGGGAACGAGACGTTGCGAAGGGGATGGATCAGGGTGAAGTTCCAGGTGAACCGCGATGTGCTGGCCGACGCGGTGGCGTGGAGCGCCCGCACGCTGCCGGGTCGCCCCGCGTTGCCGGTCCTGTCCGGCATTTTGCTGGAGGCGCTCGACGACAGCCTCTCGCTCTCGGTGTTCGACTACGACGTGTCCGCGCGCGCCCTGATCGAGGCCGATGTCGCCGAGCCGGGCAAGGTGCTGATCCCCGGGCGGGTCCTCGCCGAGATCACCAAGAGCCTGCCCGCCGAGCCCGTCCAGATCGTCACCTCCGGGTCCGAGGCGGTGCTCACCTGCGGCGGAGCCGAGTTCGGCCTGCTCACGATGCCCGTTGAGGACTTCCCGACCCTTCCGGCCATGCCGCCCAAGGCCGGCGCGGTGGGCGGCGGCATTTTCGCCTCGGCGGTCGGCCAGGTCGCCGTCGCCGCGAGCCGCGACGACACGCTTCCCATGCTCACGGGCATCCGCGTCGACATCGACGGCGTCAACGTGTCGATGGCCTCCACCGACCGCTACCGCATCGCGGCGCGCGACTTCCTCTGGCACCCCGAGCGGCAGGAGCAGACGGCCGCCGTGATGGTCCCCGCCAGGGTGATGGTCGAGGTGGGCCGCTCGCTGCGCGCGGGGGAGGTGTCGATCGGGTTCGGCGACGGCATCGCCGGTTTCGAGTGCGCAGGCCGCGTCACGACGGTGCGCCTGCTCGACGACCAGTTCATCGACTACCGCGCGCGCCTCACCGAGAGCTGGTCGATACGGGCGGCCGTCAAGGTGGCCCCGTTCGTCGAGGCCATCAAGCGCGTGGCCTTGGTCGCCGAGCGCAACACCGCCATCCGGCTGTCGTTCACGCAGGGCCAGGTGCTGGTGCAGGCGGGTGGCGGTGACATCGGCCGTGGAGCCGAAGCCGTCGAGGCCGACCTTGAAGGCGACGACATCCAGATCGCCTTCCAGCCCCACTACCTGCTCGACGGCCTCGCCGGCGTCGAGAGCGAGCAGGCGCGCATCAACATGGCGTCGCCGACCCGGCCCGTGCTGATCACCGACGACGAGGACGACCCCACCTTCCGCTACCTGGTGATGTCCCTGCGGCTCGCCTGAAGGCCGTTCCGGCGGCGCGTGCCAGGGGGCGGTCAGTCGAGGAGCGCGGGGGTGTCGGTGAGGGCGATCGCGATGTGCTCCATGCAGGCGTGGCCGGCGCGCTCGGCGGCGGCCGCGTCGCCGGCGGCGATCGCACGGGCGATGGAGTCGTGGGGGATGTGGCCGTTCTCCAGCGGCGCGCCGGCGGCGGCGATGCTCGTGCGCAGGGCGGCCGAGAAGTCCTTGTAGAGCTCGATGAGCACGCGGTTGTGCGTCGCCTCGACGACCGCGATGTGGAAGGCCAGGTCGGCCTCCACGAAGGCGTCGACCTCGGCCTCCACCCAGGCCTGCTCCCGGCGGGCGAGCGCGGCCTCGATCAGCTCGATGTCCCCTTCGGTACGCCTGACGGCGGCGAGTTTGGCGGCCTCGACCTCCAGCGCCCGGCGTACCTCAAGGATCTCCAGATGCTCGGCCGCGCGCAGGCGCCTCGCCATGGCTCCTGAGAGCTCGCTGGTGGCACGCACGTACGTGCCGTCGCCCTGACGGCATTCGAGCAGACCCGCATGGGTGAGGGCGCGGACCGCCTCGCGCACGGTGTTACGACCGACGCCGAGTTGCTCCGCGAGCACCGTCTCCGTAGGGATCTTGGCATGCAGGCGCCACGATCCGGAGGTGATCTGCTCCTTGAGTTGCTCGATCACCTGGTCGACGAGGGAAGCCCGCTGCGCCGTACGCAGACTCACAGTCTGCCTCCTCCGGGAAACCAATCATCCTACGAGTCAATGATTGGTCGACCTTAATTATTCCGGTGTCTCCGCGCCAAATCCGGAGCTCCGGCGAGGAGGCCTACCGTGCGAAAACCGCGGACGTCACGGCACCGGCGACGGTCGACCTGACCCCGACCGCTTCGAGTGCCCTACGATACGCGCCCGTCTGCTGCTCCCGGTTACCGGCCTTGCCCCACAGGTCACCCAGCTCGCGCCAGACGCCCGCGATCTCCCGGTCGCGCACCGTTCCCGCTGCCGGCGCGGCCGACAGCAGGGCCCCGGCACGCTCCAGGTGGGTCTTGAGAGCGTCGTCGGACCGTGCCAAACCAACCTCGGCCAACACCAGGTGCGCGGACGCAGCGAGGGTTCCGGGAGCGCCGGACAGCAGCTCCAGGGCCTTCGAGGCGAGGTCTTCCGCGCGACGGGCGTCGCCGGACCTTAGCTGGACGCGGGCCAGCGCGATCAGGCTCCGGGAGTGCTCCACGGACTCGGCCGGGAGTACGGAGAAGACCTGGGTCGCGCGGGAGACGAGCTCGTCGACCTGCTCGAGACCGCCACCGGCACGGGACGCGGAGATCTCGGCCCAGCGCATGGCGATGCGTGCCATCTGGGCGGCGATCCTCGCGGGCCGGCCCGCGGAGAGGGCGTCGTCGGCGAACTGCACAGCGAGAGCCGAATCCTCGCCCTCGGCGGCCGAGACGCTGGCCTGCCAGAGCGAGAGGATCTCCGTCGTGCGGTCGGTCGGCACGGGCACGCCGGTGTCGGCGAGCACCTGCTCGACGTACGGCAGCCCGATCTCGGCGTCGGCCAGCGCCGCGGCGAGGTCCACGGCCACCTCTCCGTGGAAAAGTGACAGTTGTGTGACCTGGTCGAGTGCCTTGGTGCCCAGATCGCGCGCGCGCATCACGTCCCCGGCGCGCTGGTAGCACCGGCACAGCGCCACGGTGAGCGGCACGTCCGCCAGGCGCTCGGGGTGCGCGGCGGCCTCGCGGCGCAGGCGCTCGTACGCCTCCACCGCGCGCCCGATGCGACCCTGGGCCTCCAGAGCACGCGCTCGCCCGAGGCGGGCATGCGCGGCAAGCAGCGCGTTGTCCTCGCCGGCGGCTTTGACGATGTCACCGAAGCGGTCGGCGGCGATGGCCGCGTCCCCGTGGTAAAGCTCCAGCTCTGCGTGACGCAGCCCGAGTTCGGTGTCGATGCGCTGGCGCGGCTCGATCCCGTGGAGGAGAAACTCGGTGGTGCATCCTAGGCGTTCCGCGAGCAGGCGGGCGACCACCGGCGTCGGCGTGCGCTTGCCGGACTCGATGAGAGAGACATAACTGTCGGAGAGGTCGGGTCCAGCCAGCTGGGCCTGAGACATTCTCCTGCTCAGACGCAGCCCGCGGACGCGGTCACCGATGGTTCCCTGACTCGGCATGTGATCTCTTAGGGCGGGGATATGGTCAATGGTTCCGCCATGATGGCACGAAGCAGCCGAATCGGGTATACCCACGTCAAGAATCCCGAGGAGGAAGTCTGTCTCACCCCTCGGGATTCAGGACGAAAGTGGACTAATCATCGTCGTCAGAACTGGGAAAGAGCATCTGGCAGACCTCGAGGTACAGGGTCTCCGGATAGGGGATGAAGGGGACGGTCGACAGGGCCTGATCTTGACCCGCCGACTCCAGGACGAACTCGCCGTACCCCAGCATGCGGCCGAGCAGTGAGCGCTGGAAGCTCATGTCGGTCACCTTGCCGAGCGGCATCATCGCCACCCGGCGGGTGATCAGGCCGGTGGTCAACAGCATCCGCTTGGACGTCACCACGAAGTAGTCGACCGACCACTCCGCCACTTTCCACACGAAGCGGATCAGTAAGAGAAGCCACGCCCACCAGACGATGACCAGCGCCTGTGACCCTTGGTTCTCACCGAGCCACTTGCTCAACAGGCCTGCCAGCACCAGGCCGCCGAAGACCTCGGCGACCGGGCGTAACAGGACGGCCGGGTGGCGCCGCACCATGATGACCTGGTGTTCGTGGGGGAGAAGGTAACGATTGACCGACGACGGAGCAGAGTCCCCGTGGGTCACAAGTCTCATGTCAGCTTCGTGAAGAATAGAGCCAGCGAATCCGCGGCATTCACCACAGTGTCCATTGCTCCCTTGACCGCGCTTGCCGCGTCAGCCGGTCTGGTGAACAGGTAGAAAGCCACAAACGCGATGGCTGCGTACGTTAGAACCTTCTTGACCTGCACTGCCGCCTCCGTTAACCACTCACCCACTGCACCCACCGTATACATTACCCAGACCAATGGCCGGGTAAAGCGCATCCGGACCCCATAGTCTTTAGGGGTCTGGATGTGACCTGCGTCACCCTTGCTCGCCGGCCACCACTGCCAGCACCTGGAGGTGCTTGCGAGCGATTCGCTCGACCAAGCTCGGGTACGCGTAACCAGTGACTTCCATCGCACCGTGGTGAGCCGCTTCGATGCAGCGCGTCACCGTCGCGGCGGGATGAACCCCGGCGAACTCGACCTTAAGCACGGTCTCGACCTGTGTATAGGCGTCAATATCCGGCAGCTGGTCCATGGCTCTCCCAGGTGTGCGTTCACGGCCTGAGGGACCGGAACACAGTGACATCGTCATCACTCTGTGTACCCACCGAAACACATTATGTAACGAGACGAACGTCAACCTGAGGAAAAGAAGGAAAAGGAAATCAGACGACGCCGTAGAGGCGGTCTCCGGCGTCGCCGAGGCCGGGCACGATGTACCCGTGCTCGTTGAGCCGCTCGTCGAGCGCGGCCGTGACCACGCGCAGTGGCTGCCTGCAGTCGGCGAAGACCTTCTCCATGAAGGCCAGGCCTTCGGGGGCGGCCAGAAGGCAGATGGCCGTGACGTCCTCGGCACCGCGCTCGAAGAGCAGCTCGATGGCCGCCGCGAGGGTGCCGCCGGTCGCGAGCATGGGGTCGAGCACGTAGCACTGGCGGCCTGAAAGGTCCTCCGGCAGCCGGGTCGCGTAGGTCTGGGCCTTGAGGGTGCCCTCGTCGCGGATCATGCCGAGGAAGCCGACCTCGGCGGTGGGCAGCAGGCGGGTCATGCCGTCGAGCATGCCGAGGCCCGCGCGGAGGATCGGCACGACCAGGGGTGCGGGGCGCGCCAGCCGTACCCCGTGGGCGGGGGAGACGGGGGTGTCCACCGTGGCCGCGGTGACTCGCACGTCGCGGGTCGCCTCGTAGGCCAGCAGGGTGACGAGCTCATCCGCGAGCCTGCGGAACGTCGGGGAGTCCGTGCGTACATCCCGCAGCGTGGTCAGCTTGTGGGCGACGAGCGGATGGTCGACGACGAGGGTCTTCATGGCTGCCAAAGGTATCTCCTGAGACCGGGTAAATGGTACGAGTGGGTCGGTAACGGCCATCACACCCTAAGCTGGCCGGGCACAGCCGTTTTTGATCACAATTTGCCCGAGGGGCGTACGGGGACTGAGTGATTCTGCGAGCATTGCCAACTGTAAGAACCGCGTCGGTGGGGTGAAGATGACAGACGTAGATGCTCTTGACTTCGCCATCGTGGTCTACCGCGAGGACGACCAATGGGAAGCCGAGATGCTGCCCGTGGGTCTCACAGCGGACCTGCATGGGCTGATCCACTCCCTGCGCCAGCAGCCGAGCATGGGCACCACGATTGGGCTGGTCGCCGTGGGGGATGACTTCTTCGTGGCATTACGGGTGTTTGGCGAGCGCGTCGACGTGTTCCTCTCCGACATCACGGCATCGTGGGACTGGCCCCTGGCCCAGCAGATCCTCGAGTTGCTCGATGTCCCTGTGCCAGAGGAGGAGGAGCTCGACATGGTCCTCCCGGCGGGAGATCTGTCGATCTTCTCCGACCTCGGGCTCGACGAGATGGAGCTCGGCGCCCTCTCTGGCGACCTCGAACTGCTGCCCGACGAGGTGCTTTCCAGCATCGCCGCACGGCTCGGGTTCTCCCAGCCGTTTGAACGTGCCGTCGACTCAGCCCTCGGCTGACCGCGGGAGCCCCGATCATGCCCTCCAGACCAACACACAGTGCCATGTTCGCCGCGGCCTTCGTCCGCACGCCTGACGGGTGGAGCGGCTCGGAGGTCGACCTCGCGAACGCCGAGATCGCCGACGACCTCGGTGACGCCGTGCAGGACGCCCTCGGACTCCAAGGCGACGAGCTGGCCCTGCTCTGCGTCGAGGTGGAGGACGAGTGGTTCGCCCTCGTCCGCTACGACGGTGACGCCGAGCCACGGGCGTTCGTCTCCGATGTCCACTCCGCGGCCAGCGACGCCCTCGGAGAGCTCTTCAGCGAGCTCGCCGGGGTCCTCGTGCCCGACAAGGAGGCCGACCTCGGGGTACGGCCGGCCGGTGACTTCGAGCTGCTGAACGATCTCGGGGTGACCGCCGAGGAGTTGCTGGAGCTCAGCATGGAAGAAGGCGTGCTCCCCGCCGACACCCTCTCGGTGATCGCCGAGAAGCTCTCCTTCGCGGACGAGCTCGACCGGCTCCACTAGCACGAGATCCCGCACGTGAGCGAGCCCGCCTTCGAGCAACCCATGCGGCTCGCGCTGGCGCAGGCCGTACGGGCGGGTGAGCGCGGCGAGGTGCCGGTCGGCGCGGTCGTGCTCGGGCCCGCGGGCGAGGTGCTGGCCGCGGCCGGCAACGATCGTGAGGCGAGCGCCGACCCCACGGCACACGCGGAGGTCCTGGCACTGCGCGAAGCCGCCCGCGTGCGCGGGGAATGGCGCCTGGCCGGCTGCACGCTGGTGGTCACCCTGGAGCCGTGCACGATGTGCGCGGGGGCCGCGGTGCTCGCGCGGGTCGACAGGGTCGTCTACGGCGCCGCCGACGAGAAGGCCGGAGCGGCCGGTTCGCTCTGGGACGTCGTCCGCGATCGGCGGCTGAACCACCGTCCCGAGGTGATCCTGGGCGTGCTCGCCGGGGAGTGCTCGGCCGTGCTGAGGGACTTCTTCGCGGACCGACGCCCATGAACACCCCCTTTCTTCGCATACCGGACGCTTGCGACGCGCGAAGAGGGTCGCGGATCCGGTAGGCTGCTCGGCGGTGGAGTCGCCTAGTGGCCGAGGGCGCACGCCTCGAAAGCGTGTGATGGGGCAACCCATCCGTGGGTTCAAATCCCACCTCCACCGCCACCACGAAGGGCCCCCAGCCCGCACCACCGGCTGGGGGTCCTTCGCGTGTCCCCGGTCTGGCGCCGTGCGGCACGGGCGGTCCTAGGGGACGGCTGCCGCCGACTGGAGACGACCGCCGCCGACAAAAGGCTTAAATAGGGCAATTGGGGCCGTCAGGTGGGGCCGGGGTCATCGGCGCGGCTCGTGGATTGACCCTTCGTGCGTCTCATTCCCGGACATAATGCAATAAGCCGGTTATATGCCTCGGGGAGAGGGCGGCGCTCGTCAGCGCATTTCAGGATTTACGCCTACACATCGTCGAAAGGCGGTGCGTACGCGAAATCACCGCGTATGGCGGGGGTATAGGTGCTCAGAGTGCGGGCCTGGAAGTTCGGAGCCCAACCCGGCACCGGCGGCGTGATTCCGTACTCCTCGGCCAGGCGGAAACCGAACAGCGGGTAGTAGTCGCTGTGACCGAGCAGCACGATGATGGGCTCTCCGAGCGCGTCCGCGGCCCCGAGCACGGCGTGCATGAGCGCGTGCCCCACTCCCTGCCGCTGGAAGGCGGGGAGCACGCCGAGCGGGCCGAGCCCGAGCACGGGTGCGGCGCCGGCCGAAGCCCGGCTGCAGACCACGTGCCCCACGACGGACCCGTCGCCCGAGGTGGCCACCAGGGAGAGCTCGGGGATCCAGGCGTCGCAGGCTCGCAGCGCGTCTACCAGGACGGCCTCCACGGATATCCGGCCCGCCTCCACGGTGGCCTGGCCGGGCGCCGGCGGCTTGGCGAAGGCGGCGGTGTGCACCTCGCGAATGGCTGGGATATCTGCTGGGAGTTCACGTCTTATCAACACTTGTTCAGGCTTTCGACCCCAAGACAGGCCGTCAACCGAATAAACCTGCGACTCGCGGCCTCCCGCCCCGATCGTACGGGCGCGGGGGCCGGGGTCTCGCGGGTCTCCGCGTACTCCCCGAATTGCTTGAGGGATCGGCGAATCGGAAGCTTCCCACCTGCCGGCTCGTGTCCGTGAAAGCGCCGAATGGGATTCAGGGATGTGCCGAATGTCCGAAACCAAGCCTTTGCCTCTTACGGGATGCTCGCTGGATTTCGTCCGCTTAAGGTGAGATATGTAGTTTCTCGCGACGTTTTGGGATATCCCGAGGAAACCAATACGAAGCTCCGCATGCCCGGGTGTAGCTCGGGCCTAAGACCACCTCTATCAACGGAAGTGATCTCCTATGCTCAGAAAAGCTCTCGCCACCGGATTCCTTGTGGCTTCCGCACTCGTCATCCCGGGGACGGTGGCGGTGACCGCCGCCGGCGCGTCCACCGTGCCCGGCGCCTCGGTGACCTCCCAGACGACGGACCACGCCTCCTGTAAGGGCAAGCGGTGCGCCACGAGGTATGGCCACCACAAGAAGAAGCGCGTCACCCACCACAAGAAGCACAGCAAGCACAAGCACGCCAGCCGCTCGCACAAGAAGGCGCACGCCGCCAAGCGCCACAAGAAGGCGCACAAGATGTCGCACATCATCAAGCACCACTAGAAGCGACCACGCTCCTGCCACTTCTCCGTCGCCCCGCGAGGACCTCCTCACGGGGCGACTATCGCGGACGGGCATCGCCCAGGTCGCCTCAGGGGTCGAGCGTGCTCTCCTCGGCGTTCTCCATGCGGCCGTACAGCACCCGCTCGTTGATCTCCAGGTTGTTGATCAGCCGCAGGGTGGCCGTGATGGCGTTGCCGACCAGCTCGCCACCCACCTCGCCGTACTCGGCCTGGAGGACCGTGTTCGTCGCCCGGTCGTCGTCGGCCACGTGCCACGTGCCCTCGGCGCCCATCTCCCTGGCGGCGCGCATGATGGACCCGATGGCATGGGCCTTGGACTTCGGGATCGTGAGCGTCAGCAACTCGCGCTCCGCCCGATCGAGCCACACGCCGTCCTCGGCGCCGCCGAACAGCAGCGCGTGCAGGAGATCTTTGGACTCGGTCAGCAGCGCCTCTCCGCTGGGCGCGCGGTGCTCGGGGGTGATGAGCGCGCCGCCCTTCTGCGGTGGATCGAGAAGGTGGCCTTCGCTCTCGAGAACCTCGCGGGTCAGCGCCCGGTAGCGTTCGAGGTATCCCGGCAGGGACGTGTGGTCGAGGGCGAGCCGGCGGATGCGGGCCGCCCTGGCGACCCGATCGCTCTCCTGCTGCGGCCCCTGGCCGTTTCCGGCGAGATGATCCGCCTGGCCGTTTCCGCCGTGTACGGGATAATTCGTGGCCGGTTCCTGGACGCTTCCGGCATCCTCGCCCGTGGCCTCGTCCTCGCCGTCCCTGTACGCCTGGTCGCCCTCGCTCTCCCGGACCGGAGGGGCGTACACGCCTTCCTCGGCCGAGGGGCCTCGCGGCACCTGTCTCGGGATCGAGTACGTGATCTCGTCCGGTCGCAGGACCAACGCCATCAACTGCTCGACCAGCCAGTCCGTGGGCTGCTCGTGGAGACGCACGCGCAGGCGTTCGCGCAGCTCACCCGCGAGCTCTTCACGGACCTGCGCCACGAGGTGTGTGACATCTCGCATTGGGTCACCGTCCGACCTTGCGTTCCAGCGGCCTGAGCCGTGTCGCCCCTGCGACTGTCGCAGCTTAGGAACCCGCGGCCCCGAGGATGGCCGGTAAGGGAACTGTTTTACCTATGACGCCTGCGGCCGACGGACGATATGCGGATCATTCGGATGGGGCGCCCGTGGGAGCGTCCACGTCGAGCACCCGCGCGTGGAGAACCGAGCGCTGGTGGAGCGCCGCGCGCAGCGCGCGGTGCAGGCCGTCCTCAAGATAGAACTCGCCGCGCCACTGCACGACATGAGGGAAAAGATCGCCATAGAACGTCGAGTCCTTGGCGAGCAGGGAATGCAGGTCGAGCACCGCCTTCGTGGTGATCAATGAGTCGAGCCTGACCTGCCGGGGCGCTATCCGCGCCCATTCACGATGCGACAGGCCATGCTCGGGGTAAGGGCGGTTGTCACCGACTGACTTGAAGATCACCTATTCAGTTTAAGAGAGTTTTCGACCTTTGCCTGCTTCAGTGGCTTGGCAGTGAGGTGCCGTACGGCTCAGATGGCGCCCGAGAAGGTGTCGCACTGGCCGGGCTCACCCGACTTGTAGCCGGTGCTGAACCACTTCATGCGCTGCTGCGAGGTGCCATGGGTGAAGCCTTCCGGGTCGACCCGGCCCTGAGCCTTCTGCTGGATCCGGTCGTCCCCGACGGCCGCCGCGGCGTCGAGCGCTTCCTGGATGTCGGTGTCGGTGAAGGGCTTCTCGTAGAAACCGGTGTCCACGGCGTTCTTCGCCCAGACCCCCGCGTAACAGTCGGCCTGGAGCTCCAGCCGCACCGAGCTGCTGTCGGCGCCCTGGCTGTTGCCGCCGACCTTGTCCATGGTCCCCAGGAGGTCCTGCACGTGATGCCCGTACTCGTGGGCGATGACGTACGCCTGGGCGAACGGGCCGCCCTTCGCGCCGAACTTGCTCTGCAGCTCGTCGAAGAAGGTCAGGTCCAGGTAGACGAGCTTGTCGCTCGGGCAGTAGAACGGCCCGACCTCCGAGGTGGCCTGGCCGCACCCGGTGCTCACCGCCTGGGAGAACAGCACGGTCTTCGCCTGGCTGTACCGGCCGTTGCCCGCCTTGTCGAAGGCGTCCTTCCAATAGGCCTGAATGCTGTTCACCACGCCCACGACGCGGCAGTCTTCCGACTTGTCGGCGTCGGACCCCTTCTTGCATTCCTGGGAGGTGTCAGAGGTTGGCTGGACACCTGTCGTGTCACCCCCGCCGGTGATGTCGCCGGGGTTGATTCCAAAGATCAATGCGGCGATAAGGGCGATGATGCCCGCCGCGCCTCCACCGATGGCCAGCCCGCCACCGCGGAGTCCGCCACCGCCACCACGGTTCTCGACCTGTGAGGAATCAAGGTCGACATCGTCACGGAAGTCCATTGGCCCGTTTTCCCTTTTCTTAGGTTTTCAGGGTCATATATGACCCCGCTAGTTCCCCAGAGAGAAACGATCATGCACGTCCTGTACAGAGTGCCAGCTCAGGGCACTTCTCAACGGCGGTATGGCTCTTCTTCAAGGCTCGCACCGCTGCGGGCCAACGGCATGCCGTGATCGGTCCGGTAAGGGCGTGGGATCTCGGGCCGCAGGCCCACGTCTGGTTACTGTGAGGTGCGGGTGACCACTGACAGTGATATGGAGGCGACCTTGCGTACGGTGCACGAGGAGCCGACCCCCCATCAGCTGCCGCCTCCCGCCTTCTTCCTGCGGAGCGTCCCGATCACGCCGACGAGCAGGTGGATACGGGACAAGGCCACATCGCAGGGCCCGTTCGTCGCCGGTCTGGTGCTCGCGATGGCGGCCGGCGCGGGCATGGCCCTCGGGTTGAGCCCCTCCTGCGAGCTGACCGGGCCTCTGCCGGGCGGCTTCGGCTCCGAACCCCGGCTCCCTGACCACACGGGCTCCGGCCTGCCGTACGTCGTCCAGTGGAAGCCCATGCCCCCGGCCCTGCCTTCCGGCAACCACTGAAAACGGGCTGACCACCGACCACCTCGGACGGAACACCAAAAAGGGCCGGCCCGCACACACGCGGCCCGACCCTTCGGAAGGTGGCGGAGGATAGGAGATTCGAACTCCTGAGGGGTTGCCCCCAACACGCTTTCCAAGCGTGCGCCCTAGGCCAACTAGGCGAATCCTCCGTCGAGAAGCTTACCGGACTTCGGCGGCTGTGGAGACCGCGCCGATGACCACGAATCGGTCTCGGTGTTCGTGCGGTGGCTGCCACGAGCACTGCCGCGCACGGCTAGACTGTCACCGGACCCCTCGCACGGCGTCATCCTGTGAACCTCCCCAGGGCCGGAAGGCAGCAAGGATAAGCGGGCTCTGTCGGGTGTGCGAGGGGTCTCTTCGCTGGAGTTCCAGGACGGTGCCGTCACATGAGCGAGCTGTTCGACCCTCGTGACACTCCGGGCCTTCCGGCGCGTTCGCACTCCGACCCCCTAGGCGAGGAGACGGCATGAGTCTCGCCCTCTACCGCAAATACCGGCCTGGGACCTTCGCCGAAGTCAAGGGTCAGGATCACGTCACAGAGCCGCTGCGGCAGGCACTCAGCAGCGGCCGCATCAACCATGCCTATCTCTTCAGCGGCCCGCGCGGGTGTGGCAAGACCTCCAGCGCGCGCATCCTTGCCCGCTCGTTGAACTGCGAGAAGGGCCCGACACCCGACCCCTGCGGCGAGTGCGAGTCCTGCGTGGCCCTGTCGTCCACCGGGCCAGGCCACCTCGACGTCATCGAGATCGACGCCGCCTCCCACGGCGGTGTGGACGACGCCCGCGACCTTCGCGAGCGCGCCTTCTTCGCCCCGGTCTCCGCGCGTTTCAAGATCTACATCATCGACGAGGCGCACATGGTGACCCGCGAGGGTTTCAACGCGCTGCTCAAGCTGGTCGAGGAGCCCCCGCCGCACCTGAAGTTCGTCTTCGCGACCACCGAGCCCGAAAAGGTCATCGGGACCATCAAGTCCCGCACCCACCACTATCCGTTCCGGCTGATGCCGCCGGCGACGCTGCGGCAGCTCATGGAGGAGATCCTCAGCTCCGAGTCGGTGCCGTACGAGCCCGCCGCGCTGCCCCTGGTCGTGCGCGCGGGCGCGGGTTCGGCGCGTGACTCGCTCTCGATCCTCGACCAGTTGCTGGCGGGCGCCGACGACGCGGGCATCACCTACGCCCGCGCGGTCTCGCTCCTGGGTTACACCGACTCCGACCTGCTCGACGAGATCGTCCTGGCGTTCGCCCGGCGTGACGGCGCCCAGGTGTTCCAGGCGGTCAATCGCGTGATCGAGGGCGGTCACGACCCGCGCCGCTTCGCCATGGACCTGCTTGAGCGCTTCCGCGACCTGGTGGTGCTCGCCAACGTGCCGGAGGCCGCGACCAGCGGGCTGCTCGACCGCCCGGCCGACGAGCTCGAGCGGCTGGCCGAGCAGGCGGCGTCGATGGGGCCGGCCGAGGTGACCCGGGCGGCCGAGCTGTTCAACGCCGGGCTCACTGAGATGCGCGGTGCGACCTCCCCCCGGCTGCTGCTGGAGCTGATGTGCGCCCGGGTTCTGCTTCCGGCGGCCGAGCAGGGCGAGGCCGCGCTGCTCGCCAGGCTGGAACGCCTGGAGCGCGGAGGGGTGGCGGCCACGGCCGTCCCGGTGCCCGGCTCCGCTGCCCCGCCGGCCCCCTCCGGGCCTCCGGCGGCCGGCACGGTGATCGCCGCCGAGGAGCCGCAGCACGCCCGGCCGGCGCAGCCCGTCCAGCAGGCGCAGCCCGTTCAGGACCAGCCCGTCCAGCAGCCTCCGACCGCGCCCGCCGCCCGCCCGCCCGCGGACGACTGGCCTGCTCCGTCACGGCCCGGTGCTCCGCAGGCCCCCTCGCGCCGGCCTGAGACCACTCCCGCGCCGGCCGCCCAGGTGTCGCCGGCGGGTGGCGCCTTCCACCAGACGTGGCCGCAGATCCTTGACGTGCTCAAGCAGCGCTCCCCGGCCGTCTGGGCGAACGTCAACACCAACTCCCAGCTCATCGGCGTCGAGGGCAACATCGTCACGCTCGGCTTCAGCCAGGTCGGCGCCATGCGCAACTTCGTGAACGGCGCCAAGGACTCCGTGGTCGCGGCGGCGATCGCGGCGGTGATGGGCGGCAACTGGCGCGTGGAGGCCGTCGTCGGCAACTCGGGCGGCGGAGTACCCCCGTCGGTCCCGGCCTCATCCGCTCCGGCGCAAGCCGTACGGCAGGCTCCCGCGCCGCGGCCCGCATCGTCGCGGCCGGAAAGCCCGCAGGCGGCCCCCGCGCCGCAGGCGGCCCCCGCGCCGCAGGCGGCCCCCGCGCCGCAGGCGGCCCAGAGAGGGCCGGCCGGTGCCGAGGACGTGCCGTCGCAGGGGCGGCGGCAGGCCGCCCAGAAGCCGCAGGCCGCGCCCTCGCCCTCCGACGAGCCGTGGCCGGATGCGCCGCTTCCCGAGGACGAGGGGCAGGCGCCCAGGGGTGGTCTCGCCGCCGCCCGTTCGGCGGCGCAGGCGGCGGCCCAGTCCGGGCCCCGGCAGGCGGGGGCCGCGGGCTGGCCCGACGCCGTGCCCCGCCGTCCCGGCCAGACGTCCAGTGAGGCCGACGAGGTCGATCCGTACAACGACGCCGACGCCGACGCCGACTCGCTGAGCGGCATGGCGCTCGTCCAGCGGGAGCTCGGCGGGCAGATCATCGAAGAGATCGATCACACGTAGTCTCGCGGTCGCCGGCTCAAGCCGGTCCGCACTTTTCGGGTCGTCCGCTCCCCTCACGGAGGGCTCCCACGCGAACACTGACGTGCGCCAGTGCAACATGCGTGGCAAACCCCGTAGGCTCGTGCCACACGCGAAGCCATGAGGAGCGCAAGATCGTGAATCCAGGGGATGTCAACTTGCAGCAGTTGCTGGAGCAGGCGCAGCTCATGCAGCAGCAGCTCGCGACGGCCCAGCAGGAGCTCAACGACGCGGAGGTCGAGGGCAGCGCCGGTGGCGGCCTCGTCGTCGCGACCGTCAACGGGAGTGGTGAGCTGCTCGAGCTGAAGATCAGCCCCAAGGCCATCGACTCCGGCGACCCGCAGGACACGGCCGATACGATCGCCGACCTGGTGATCGCGGCGGTGCGGGATGCCGTGCGAGCGGCCGCCGAGCTCCAGCAGGAGAAGCTCGGCCCGCTGGCGCAGGGCCTTGGCGGGGGCGGATTCCAGCTGCCGGGGTTTTAGCGGCCATGTATGAGGGGGTCGTCCAGAACCTGATCGACGAGTTGGGCCTGCTGCCCGGCGTCGGTCCCAAGAGCGCGCAGCGGATCGCCTTTCACCTGCTTTCCGCGGACCCGGCCGACGTCAAGCGGCTGGCGCACGCCCTGCTGGAGGTCAAGGAGAAGGTCCGGTTCTGCCGCGTCTGTGGGAACGTCGCGGCCGAGGAGGAGTGCCGGATCTGCCGGGACGTCCGGCGCGACCCCGCCGTCATCTGCGTGGTGGAGGAATCCAAGGACGTCGTCGCCATCGAAAAGACTCGTGAGTTCCGCGGTCGCTACCACGTGCTCGGCGGGGCGATCAGCCCGATCGAGGGAGTCGGCCCCGATGACCTGCGCATCCGCGAGCTGATGACACGGCTGGCGGACGGGCAGGTCACCGAGCTGATCCTGGCGACCGATCCGAACCTCGAAGGGGAGGCCACGGCGACCTATCTCGCCAGGCTGGTGAAACCGATGGGTTTGAAAGTGACACGATTGGCCAGCGGTCTGCCAGTGGGCGGAGACCTCGAGTACGCCGACGAGGTCACCTTGGGCCGCGCTTTCGAAGGACGGAGGCTGCTGGATGTTTGATGAGTGGAGCGCTCTCGCGGATCGCATCGCGGTGCATGCGCAGAACTACCTCGATGGCCTGACCAGGCTCGCGAGCGGTGAGGGCGGCGACGCGACGCTCCCCATGCTGCTCGTCGAGGTCTCGCAGGTCAGCCTGGCGGGCTCGCAGCTCGGAGCCGCGCAGGACGTGATCCTGCAGGGCAACTTCGAGCCCGCGACCGGCCCCGACCCCGACCTCGACGGGGTGCGCACGGCTCTCGCCACGCGTCTTGGGCCTGTGGACGACTACGCCGAGGTCTTCGACCCTTACAAGGACACGGTCGTCACGCCCTACCGGCTCTCCGACGACCTGGCGGCCGTCGCGGCCGACCTGATCCACGGGCTCGGGCACTACCGCGCCGGCCGCCCCCTGGAGGCGCTGTGGTGGTGGCAGTACTCGTACTTCAACACCTGGGGCAACCACGCGGGTGCGGCGATGAGGGCGCTGCAGGCGCTCGTCGCGCACACCCGGCTGGACGTCGTGGAGGAGACCACGACCGCCTGACCGTCCACAGGTTGGCAGGCCGGCCGTCCATAGATCACGGCCACTGATCATCCACAGGCCGGCCCGGCTTTCCACAGCTCACGGCCGTGGCTGTCCACATGCTGGCCAAATCAGTTGGGCCTTCTGGAGGCCCCAGTAGACTGTGAGCTCCGCAGACTGAACCTTTGGGAGACATCCCGTGGCGCTCGTTGTCCAAAAATACGGTGGTTCCTCCGTCGCCGACGCATCCGGCATCAAGCGTGTCGCCCAGCGCATCGTCGCGACGAAAAAAGCCGGCAACGACGTCGTGGTGATCGTCTCGGCGATGGGTGACACCACCGACGAGCTGCTCGACCTGGCCCAGCAGGTGACGCCGCTGCCCCCCGGGCGCGAGCTCGACATGCTGCTGACCGCCGGCGAGCGCATCTCGATGGCGTTGCTCGCGATGGCCATCGCCAACCTGGGTCACGAGGCCCGGTCGTTCACCGGCTCGCAGGCCGGTGTGATCACCGACTCGACCCACGGCAAGGCGCGCATCATCGACGTGACCCCGGGCCGCATCCAGGAGGCGGTCAGGGTCGGCCAGATCGCGATCGTGGCCGGCTTCCAGGGCGTCTCGCAAGACAAGAAGGACATCACGACGCTCGGCCGAGGTGGCTCCGACACCACGGCGGTCGCTCTCGCGGCGGCCCTGGAGGCCGACGTCTGCGAGATCTACACCGATGTCGACGGCATCTTCACCGCCGATCCGCGCATCGTCGCCGCCGCCCGCCAGATCCCGAGGATCTCCTACGAGGAGGCCATGGAGATGGCCGCGTGCGGCGCCAAGATCCTGCACCTGCGCTGCGTGGAGTACGCCAGGCGGTTCAGCCTGCCGATCCACGTCAGAAGCTCGTTCAGCAGCAAGGAAGGCACATGGGTCGTCTCCGATCCCAACACTGAAGGAAACGAGATGGAGCAGCCGATCATCTCCGGTGTCGCACATGACCGGAGCGAGGCAAAGATCACCGTCGTCGGGGTGCCCGACAAGGTCGGAGAGGCCGCGGCCATCTTCCGCACGCTCGCCGACGTCGAGGTCAACATCGACATGATCGTGCAGAACATCTCGGCCGCGGCCACCGGGCGCACCGACATCTCCTTCACGCTGCCCTCCGCCGACGGCACGGTCGCCGTCACGGCCCTGAAGCGCATCCAGGAGCAGATCGGCTTCGAGAAGATCCTCTTCGACGACCAGATCGGCAAGGTCTCGCTGGTGGGCGCGGGCATGCGTTCGCACCCCGGCGTCACCGCCAAGTTCTTCGGCGCCCTGGCCGACGCGGGCGTCAACATCGAGATGATCTCGACCTCCGAGATCCGCATCTCGGTCATCGTCGGGCAGGACGAGGTGGACGCGGCCGTCACCGCGGCTCACCGGGCGTTCGATCTCGACGTCGACCAGGTCGAGGCCGTGGTCTACGGCGGGACCGGACGATGAGCGACCAGCCAGTGCGCGCCGGCGAGGAGAGTGACCGCGAAGTGAACGCCACCAAGCCCACCCTGGCCGTCGTCGGCGCGACCGGTGCCGTCGGCACGGTGATGCTCGACATCCTGTCCGGCCGCCCCGACGTGTGGGGTGAGATCCGCCTCATCGCCTCGGCGCGCTCGGCGGGCAGGAGGCTCCTGGTCCGCGGGCAGGAGGTCGAGGTCGTCGCGCTCTCGCCCGAGGCCTTCGACGGGGTCGACGTCGCCATGTTCGACGTGCCCGACGAGGTGTCGGCCGAGTGGGCGCCGATCGCGGCGTCCCGTGGAGCGGTGGCGGTCGACAACTCCGGGGCCTTCCGCATGGACCCCGAGGTGCCCCTCGTCGTGCCCGAGTGCAACCCCGAGCAGGTGCGCGAGCGCCCCAAGGGCATCATCGCGAACCCCAACTGCACCACGCTGTCGATGATGGCCGCCCTCGGCGCCCTGCACCGCGAGTACGGCCTCACGGAGCTGGTCGTGGCCTCCTACCAGGCGGTCTCGGGCATGGGCGTCTCCGGGCCCGAGCGGCTCTACGACGAGATCGAGGCTGTGGCGGGCAACCGCGGCATCGGCACCGTGGCCGGTGACGTGCGCAAGGCCGTTCCCGACCTGGTCGACTCGCCGTTCCCCGCGCCGCTGGCCTTCAACGTGGTGCCGGCGGCCGGCTCCCTCAAGGAGGACGGCTGGTTCTCCGAGGAGCTGAAGGTCCGCAACGAGTCGCGCAAGATCCTCGGCATCCCCGATCTGAAGGTCTCGGCGACCTGCGTGCGCGTTCCGGTCATCACCACCCACTCGCTGGCGGTGCACGCCACCTTCGCCAAGCCGGTGACGGTGGAGGCCGCGCGGGCGGTGCTGGAGGCGGCTCCCACGGTCGTGGTCCTGGACGACCCGGCGAACGGCGTGTTCCCGACGCCGGCCGACGTGGTCGGCACCGACCCCACCTATGTCGGCCGCATCCGCCAGGCGCTCGACTTCCCGAACACCCTCGACATGTTCGTCTGCGGCGACAACCTCCGTAAGGGCGCGGCGCTCAACACCGCGGAGATCGCCGAGCTTCTCGCGGCGGAGTTCTCGGCGTAGCACCCAACGTTGGGCGTGGTTCGCCGGCGTAAGGCGCCCTTAGAGAGTCATGGAAGTGTGGGAGTCTCGGCGGGACTCCCACCGGCCATGCGCGCGGCCACAGGGTGCACGGGCCTCAGGTCAGGAACGCGTGTGCCGCCACGAGCGGGCGGGGCGCCGGGCTGGTCGCGACATGACCGCCGCGGGGCCGGGTCTTGTCAGAGGAACATGATGTCCCAGTGGCTGGGCTCGTTGGCGTAGACCGTGTAGCCCTGTGGACGGCGTTCGTAGAACAGGCGGGCGCCGTCACCACGTACGCGGCCCATGCGCCTGTTCCTGATGAAGCGGTCGACGCACTTGTTGTGCTCGATGTCGATCTTGTAGCCCTGCCCGTGGCTGTGGGCGCCCCTGGCGTGTCCGACCTCGGTTCCTCCTGTCATGACGACAGGGCAGCCGCTGCGGCGCTTGAGGTTCACCAGGCCCCACAGCGTGCCCAGCCGTACGGCGGACAGCGACGTGCAGGAGTGCCGGTGCCGGTTGGCGCAGTGGCCCGATGACCTCCACCTCAGACCCGCGTGGTGGAGGCGCCGCGCGGCCTGCGGGTGCTGGAGGCGCACGGCACGGTAGAGGCGGTGCTGCTTCCACAGCACCGCGCTGACCATCCCGGCGGCCCGCGCCTGCTGTGCTGTTGCCTGGCGCAGCCTCCGGGCGTCGACCGTGCGGGGCCTCGCCGCCATCGTGACGCTCACGGCGCGTAGCCGTTGGGCGCGGGCCTCCGCGGGCGAGCCCGGTCGCCGGTGCGCCTCGTGGGGCATGGCCCCGTGCGCGGTCGCGCCCAGACGGTTTGGAGTCGCCGCCGAGGCCGGTCCCGCGGAGCCCAGTGCCGTCACCGTGATCTGCACGGCGAGCAACGCGCAGGCACCAAGCCACGCGGGCCCCCGAGTGCATGGATGCAAACCCATATTGATCCTCTGTCGCAGGGCGCCCCTCCGCCAAGAGGATCTATCCCACCTTCAGAAAGTGCTGACTCCACTACTCTGCGTGTTTTTGCGGGAAAATGGCGGGCATGCTGTGCGTCTGTGACCTTGAAGGGCTACGAGTCGTACAGTGGCCACGTGGTCGAATCGACGCCGAGAGCGCGTGGGGGAGAAAAGACCCGAGAGGTCATCGTCGAAACGGCCCTGCGCCTCTTCCGGGAGCGGGGGTACGAGGCGACGACCATGCGGGCGATCGCGTCCCAGGCGGGCGTCTCTGTAGGGAACGCTTATTACTATTTTTCGTCGAAAGAGCAGTTAGTCCAGGCCTACTATGACCGGGCGCAGAACGAGCACGAGCTCGCCTGCCGCGAGCTGCTCGCCACCGAGCGGAAGTTCGCCGTACGGCTGAGCGGAGTCCTGCGCGCCTGGGTCCAGGTCTCAGAGCCGTACCACGGGTTCGCCGTCAAGTTCTTCAAGCACGCGTCCGAGCCGAGCAACCCGCTCAGCCCGTTCAGCGGGGAGTCGACGCCCGCCCGGGAGGCGGCGATCGCCATCTACCGCCAGGTCGTGGAGGGCTCCTCCGACCGCATCGACGCCGAGCTGCGCGAGGAGCTGCCCGAGCTGCTGTGGCTTTCGTCCATGGGCATGGTGCTGTTCTGGGTGCACGATTCCTCGCCCGGCTGCGAGCGCACGTACCGGCTGATCGAGGTGATGGTGCCGCTCATCGACCGGCTGGTGGGCCTGTCGCACCTGCCCGGCCTGCGCGGTGTCACCAAGGACTTCATCACCGCGATGCGGGAGCTCAGGGCCTGAGAGTCGTCGCGATGGGTCCGCCTGATCCCGTGTGCGCCATACCGTCCGGTTGGTATGGTCGGGGCAGGAGGTGGACAGTGAAGCGTTGGGGCATCACGATCCCGTTCTTCGATCTCACCATGGCCGAGTCCAAGGACCTGGTCGCCGAGCTGCCCGGTCTCGGGTACACCGACGCCTGGTCCGCCGAGGTCGGCGGCACCGACGGCTTCGTCCCACTGGCCCTGGCCGCCGACTGGGCTCCCGAGCTCCGGCTCGGCACCGCGATCATCCCGGTGTCGACCCGCGGCCCCGCACTGCTCGCGATGTCGGCCGCGACGCTCGCCGACCTCGCGCCCGAGCGGTTCGTGCTCGGCATCGGCGCGTCGTCCCCGGTCATCGTGGAGCGGTGGAACGCCGGCGAGTTCGTCAAGCCGTACGGCAGGACGCGCGACACCCTGCGCTTCCTCAAGAAGGCGCTCGCCGGGGAGAAGGTCACAGAGAAGTACGAGACCTTCGAGGTCAAGGGCTTCCGGCTGGAGCGCGCCCCCAAGGTGGCCCCGAAGATCGTGCTGGCCGCCCTCCGCCCCCGCATGCTCCACCTCGCGGCCGAGGAGGCCGACGGCGCCATCACCAACTGGCTCTCCCCTGAGGACGTGCGCAAGGTGCGGGCCGAGGTGGGGCCGGAGATCGAGCTGATCGCCCGCCTGTTCGTCTGCGTCAGCGAGGACGCCGAGAAGGTGCGGCAGCTCGGCAAGAGGATGCTGGCGGCCTACCTGACCGTGCCGGTGTACGCGGCCTTCCACGACTGGCTCGGCCGGGGTGAGGTGCTCCGCCCGATGCACGAGGCGTGGGCCGCGGGCGATCGCCAGGCGGCGCTCAAGGCCATCCCGGACGAGGTCGTGGACGCGCTGGTCGTGCACGGTGACGCGGCGACCTGCCGGGCGAGGATCCAGGAGTACGTCGACAACGGCCTGACGACCCCGGTGCTGGCACCGCTCGCGGGCGGTGAGGTCCCGATCCCGCAGGCGGTCCGCGACCTCGCTCCGGTCACGTCCTGAGGCCGCGCAACGACGGGGTCGTCACGGCCTGACGGCCCCTACCAGGCAGGGAACTCCGCCCGCCGCGCCGCGCGTTATCGAGGAGCACGGAAGGGTAGTGGCGCGTTCAAATGATCCGACCGTGCGCGCGTGATCGTGGGCACAGACGGAGGTGGCCATCATGAGCAAGGCTGGACGCGCGACCGCGGCCTATCGCGCCTACAAGGAAGTGAGCCGGCCGGGCTCGCCGGGCCCGATGGCCCGGATCAGGGCGTTGCCGAGGATGATCGGGGGCGCGCTCCGCGGGGAGTACCGAGACCTGGGCAAGAGCAAGCTGACCCTCATGGGGCTCGGCATCCTCTACATCGTCTCGCCCATCGACGTGATCCCCGACTTCCTCCCGCTGATCGGCGTGACCGACGACTTCGGCGTGTTCCTGTGGCTGATGACCTCTCTCCTCGGCGAGAGCGGCCGCTATCTCGACTGGGAGCACAAGAAGGTGCGCGGAGAAGTCCTGTAGTCCCGGCGGGGAGACCCGGGACACCCCTCCCCGGCCCCGGTGCGCGCAGGACCGTTCCCAGGGCCGTGCAGGCCTGTGCGCGGCGGGGTCCTAGAGCTCTTCTCTGAGCAGCCAGGCGCGAGACGGGAGCGGATGCCCGAAAAGACGTGCCGCGTTGCCGTACGCGACCCTGGCGATGTCGGCGGGCGGCAGGCTGCCGAGGTGGCGCGCCAGCGCCTGCTGCACGTCGGGCCAGGTGGACTCCGAGCGGGGATAGCCGCTTTCGAGCAGCACGTGCTCCAGCCCCACGGCCAGGCGCACGCCCGACAGGGCGTAGTCGTCCAGGGTGCCGAAGTAGAAGTTGCGGCGGAGCACCTCGCTGGGCTTGAGGCCGCCCTCCCAGGTGGCCTCGCCCGCCACCGGGTGGTCGAGCGCGTAGTCGGCGCGGGCGGCCAGCATGGGCAGCCATCCGACGCCGCCCTCGACGATGAGGATGCGCAGCTTGGGGAAGCGCAGCGGCACGCCCGACCAGAGCCAGTCGGCGCAGGCGAACATCGCGCTCGCCGGGATCATCGTGGTGATGGCCTCGATGGGGGTGTCAGGTGAGGGCACCGGCGACCACGACGAGGCGCCGGTGTGCAGGCACACGACCGTGCCCGTCTCCTCGCACGCGGCGAAGAAGGGGTCCCAGTGGCCGGTGTGGATGGACGGCAGCCGCAGCCTGGTCGGGAACTCGGGGAACACCACGGCCTTGAAGCCGCGCGCCGCGTTGGCCCGGATCTCCTTGGCCGCGATCTCGGGATCGGGCAGCCAGGGAAGCTGGAGCGCGATGATGCGCTCGGGATAGGTGCCGGCCCAGACGTCGCAGTGCCAGTCGTTCCACGCCTGGGTGAGGGCCAGGCCGAGATCTTGGTCGCGGGTCTTGGCGAAGGCCATGCCCGACTGCACCGCCAGCATGCCCGGGAAGCTGAGCGCCGCCCAGACGCCCGCGATGTCCATGTCCTGGATGCGGGCCTCGATGTCGTGGCAGCCGGGCCTCATCTGCTCGAACCGCACCGGGTCGAGTGTCCACTGGTCGCGCGGGAGCCCGGCGCCGGCGTCGAGGCCGGCGCACGCGTAGGTGCCTCCGCCGTACCGCCACACCTGATGGCCCGCCTCGGTCTCCACGACTTTGGGCGCCAGGTCGACGTACTTCTCGGGGAGCCGGTCGTCGAACAGATCCGGCGGCTCAATCAGGTGATCGTCGACGCTGATGATCACATAATCTCGCCGCCTCGGCTCGGGGTCAGGGGGCAGCGATGTGTTCACAGGGAAAACCGTATGCCGCAGGAATAACACCAGACAAGCTGGCAGGTCTCCGGTTGGTATCCGTTCATACGAGGAGCCGCACCCAACATGCTTAAGGGGCTTACCAAATAGGGTGAAGTTTCCGACAAAGAACGGGTCATGGGACGGTGACCTGCTCCGCCAGTCCAGGGTATCGGCCGACGAGACCTTCGGGTCCGAACGACAGGTCCGCCTGGAATCCCTCGCTCTCGTAGCGGACGACGCCGGGACGTAGCGGGACATAGCGCTGCGGATAGCGGATCACCGCGAGGTGGGGCACCCGCACCCAGGCCATCATGAAGTCCACGCTCGCGCCTCCCGCGAGCATCCCGTGGCGCAGCACGGGCATGGAGTTGGTCAGGGGCGACAGCCCGAGGTCGCAGTCGAGGGCCCCGGCCAGCTCGGCGGGGTCGCCGCCGGGGCCGGGGCCCGCGAGGACTCCGGCCGACGTCGCCGCGCAGGACCACGAGCCTGACCCGTCGCGTTTCAGATCGAGCGTCCGGGACCAGCCGGCTCCCCACGAGCGCACGGCCAGCGCCTCGGTCACGTACTCGGGACCGGTCGTCAGCTCGTATTCGAGCCGGTAGGGAACGGGATCGGCGCCGATGGCGGCCCCGGTCGCCGTGAGATGGCCCTCCGCGAGGTGCACCTCGGCGTATTCAGCGCCTTCGTCCTTCACCCAGACCACCGATGTCACCGACGCCTCCGATCTCGCCGACAAAGCTGTGCAAGGGAAACGTTACGGGCGCTACGGGTCGTACGGGGCCGTGGTCAGTGGCCGGGGGCGGGGATACCGGCACCGGCACCGGCACCGGCACCGGCACCGGCGTCGGCGTCGGCGTCGGCCGAGGATTCGCGCTCGGCCTGGAGGTCGCGCGCCTCACGGCGGATCAGCATGATCCACCCTCCGATGGCGATGCCGATGAACATCCACCACTGCACCCCGTACGCGAGGTTGAGGCCGCCGCCACCGCCCACGTCGGGGTCGGGGACCGGCTCGGGGGCGGTCGCGGCGCCCGGCCGCTGTTCGGTCAGCTCGACGTACCCGCCGTACAGCTTGTACGGCATGGTCTTGGCGAGGTCCGGGGTGTTGATCAGCAGCACCTGACGGGGCGGGAGGCCGCTGCGGTCGGTGATGCCGGTGCTGTCCTCGGTCTCCGCCTGGCGTAGCCGCCCAGTGACACTTACCTCACCGGTGGACGGAGGAGGGACCTCTGGCGGTGAGTCCGCGGTCGGCCCCATCTTGACCCAGCCCCGGTTGACCACGACGGCGGTGCCGTCGGCGGTGACCAGCGGAGTCAGCACGTAGAAGCCGGTCTGGCCGTTCTGGGTGCGGCGCCGTACGAGCAGCTCGTGGGCGGGGTCGTAGCGGCCGGCCGTGGTGACCGGGCGGAACCTCACCGAGGCCGGCACGGTCGCGCCGGGGGTGTCGAGGGTGGTCAGCGGCACCGGCGCCGCCGCGAGGTTGCCGGTCGCCAGGTCGCTCGCGGTGGACCTCTGCTCGTAGCGCCCGAACTGCCATCTGCCCAGGAGGACGAACGAGGGGATGAGCACCAGGACCAGCACGTGAAGTGCCAGCCAGCGGGGCGTCAGGAGGAACCGGTACACGCTCTCAGCCTAGGCAAGCAGGTGAGCGGTCCGTGACTCGCCTGTGGCCCTTGGACCTCGGGTAACGAGAAACCCTGCTCGCGCATCGCCTCTGGAGATCGTACGGAGCCGCAGGGGGCGGGGGTGGTGAAGGTGTCGCCAGCCGCTGATCATGATCTCGTGGAACCGCTCGCGGACGGCTGGGGCATGCCGTACGGTCGTTTGGGACTCGTCTTCGGCACCTCGCTCTGGCCCTCGGGAGCCCTCTCCATATGACCGCGCCCTCTTTCGTGCTGCCGTCGCCCGCGCAGCATCCGGTGTTGCCCAGGATTCCCGTCCTGATCCGGCACGCGGTGCCACGGGTGCTGGAGGGCATGATCCTTCCGGTGGCCGTGTTCTACGCGGGGCTGCTGGTCGCCGGGATTCACGGCGGCCTGCTCATGGCGGTCGCCTGGGTGTACGGAGGGGTCGCGCTGCGGCTGGTCAGGCGCCAGACGGTGCCGGGCACCGTGCTGCTCGCCATGCTGGCGATCACGGTGCGGGCCGCGCTCGCCCTGGTCACCGGGGACGTGGTCATCTACTTCCTGCAGCCGACCCTCGGGGTGTTCTGCGCGAGCCTGGCGTTCCTCGGCACCGCCGCCGCGCCGCGACCGCTGATCGAGCGGGTCACCACCGATCTGGTGCCGCTGCCCGACCATCTGGTCCACCATCCCCGGATGCGCAGGTTCTTCGTGCACCTGTCGCTGCTGTGGGGCACTGTCCAGTTCGTCAACGGGTCACTCAGTCTGTGGCTGCTGTTCAGCGAGTCCATCGAGACGTATCTGATCGTCAGGACGGCCGCGGTGGCCGTGCTCATGGTGCTGGCCGCCCTGGCCTCACTGCTCGCCTTCAGGCGGGTCCTCCAGGCCGTGCAGAAGCACTGAGGTGCGGTTCAGCCGGCCAGCCGCCGGGCGCCCGGGCCCGGCCTCGGGGTGACCTGGCGGGGTGAGGGCACCTCGTGGCCCTCGTCGCAGATCAGGTGCACGTCGATGGGTGAACCACAGTCGCGGTGGGTGAGGATCACCGGCGGGCCCTCCTGGTCGGCCAGGTAGCGGTCGCCCCAGTGCATGAGGCTGACCATGATCGGATAGAGGTCGAGGCCCTTCTGCGTGAGGCGGTACTCGTCACGCCTGCGGCTGCCTGGCTCGCGATAGGGAACCTTGCGCAGCAGGCCCTCCTCCACCAGCCTCGCCAGCCGGGCGCTGAGCACCTGCCGGGGCGCCCCAGTGCCGGCCTGCATGTCGGCGAACCTGCGCACCCCGTTGAAAGCCTCTCTCAGCACGAGGAAAGTCCACTTCTCGCCGAGGATCGCGAGCGTGCGCTCGATCGAGCAGTTCTCCACCCTGTAGGGGTTCGGCTCGCTCATGAAGGCATCGTAGGCGCTCATTTTTCGTCCCTCCACCGTCGCTAAGTCTAGTTGACAGACTCAGCTGGGCCGGGAAGGCTGAGTCCATGACACGAACTCAGGTGGCGATCTCCCAGGTCTCCACCGATGTGCCCGTCCCGTCGGTCGAGATCCGGCCCGCGCGGATGGACGACGAGCAGAGGGTCAGGTCGTTCGTCGAGGGCCTCTCCCTCAGGAGCCAGACCCTGCGCTTCTTCGCCGGGCTGACGCGGCCGAACCGGCGCCTGGTCAGTGCGCTGATCGCGATGGACGACCGCCGTGACGTCCTGCTGGCCGTGGACGGCGACGACCGGGTCATCGGCCACGCGATGAGCTTCAGGCGGGCCGACGCCACCGAGATCGCCGTGGTGGTCGCGGACGAGTGGCAGGGCGTGGGGCTCGGCTCGCGTCTCGTACGGAAGCTGCTGCGGCGGGCCGTCGCGCGAGGCGCGGTCTCCGTCGGAATGGACGTCATGGGAGAGAACCGCAAGGTCCTCTCGATCATCAAGCGCTGGTGGCCGGACGCCGAGATGCGCGTCGAATCCGGCACGGTCGAGGTTCTCGCCCCGATCGGCGCGTTGCCCGGCAACCCCGGCCGCCGTTGACGTCGCCCTTTTCGAATGTGATTCGGGAATGTGGCTGATCCTGTGCGACACCCGTGGTCGTGAAGGTCGTTAGGATGAATTAGCGCTGGAGTTTGCAGAATAAGGTTCTGTTGAGTCACCATTGACAGTGTGAAGAGCGCGAAGAACGGACGAGACGGCCGCACCAGGATCATCGAGGGTGCCCTGCGCCGCTTCAGCCAGGACGGGGTCTCATCCACCACGCTCGCCAGCCTCCGCGAGGAGAGCGGGGTCAGCGTCGGAAGCTTCTACCACCACTTCGCCAGCAAGGAACACGTGTTCGGGGTGCTCTACTCCGAGATCCAGAACATGTACCAGCAGACCTTCGTCGACGAGCTGTGCCGGCACGAGAGCGCCCAGGGCGGCATCGAGGCCATCGTGGCCATGCACATGGCCTGGTGCGGCGAGCACCCCGAGCGGGCCCGCATCCTGATCAGTGAGCGGCCGCCCCGCCGTGACGAGCCCGGCGGTCCCGAGGTCGCCGAGTCGCGGCGGGCGTTCTTCCGCCAGGTGTCCGACTGGTGGCGCCCCCACATGAAGGACGGCATCCTGCGGCCCGTGCACCCCACGATGTGTTACGTCCTGTGGCTCGGCCCCGCCACGGAGATGTGCCGCCTGTGGTTCTCCGGCGCCCACCAGCCGACCGAAGAGGAGATCCAGGCGCTCTGCGAGGCCGCCTGGCACAGCCTCCGGCTCGCCTGACCCGTATCCAGGTGTCTGGATCGACCAGGGCAACCCGCTGATCTTCGCCATAATGCATGCGTGGATCGGTATTCCAGGCGGCTGTTCCTCCAGCTCGGCGGTGTCGCCGCCGCCGCCGGAGCGCTGATCCCGGCCGCTGGGGCGCCGATCCAGGGCACCGATGACGTCCGTACAGACTCTTTCAGCTCGCTGCGCCGCCGATGGAGCGAGGTGACGGCGGGGTCGGGGTTCGACGCCGCGGCCGAGCCGTACCGCACCCGGCTGGCCAGGCTGGGGACGACGGCGGCCGGATACCGGGACACCATGGCGCCGGCCGGCGCGTCGCTCTGGCCCGATCTCGCGTTCCCCTCGTTCGTCGCCACCCCCAAGCGGCTGCTGTCCATGGCCCGCGCGTACGTCCTGCCGGGCACCGGCCTGACCGGCGACGCGAAGCTGGCCCACGCCGTCGCCACCGGCGTCGACCACTACCGCCGGCAGGTGTACGCCGCGGACGCCGACCAGGTGGGCAACTGGTGGCACTGGCAGATCGGCGTCCCCAAGACGCTCCTCGACGCGGCCGTGCTGATCGGATCGCACCTGACCGGCCCGCAGAGCGAGGCGCTAAGGGATGCGGTGGACCACTTCGTCCCCGAGTGCCGCCTGGACGACTACAGCGGCACCAGCACCGGGGCCAACCGCGTGGACCTGTGCGTGGTGACGCTGCTGCGCGCCATCCTCACCTCCGACCCGCGGAAGGCCGTGCTGGCCGTCTCGGCGCTCTCCCCGGTCTTCCCCTACGTCTCCGAGGGCGACGGGTTCTACCGGGACGGCTCGTTCATCCAGCACACGTCCATCCCCTATCAGGGCGCGTACGGGGCGTCGCTGCTGTCCGGGCTCGCGACGCTGTTCGCGGTGCTGCGCGGCTCGCCGTGGGAGATCCGGCACCAGAACATCTACGACATGGTGGAGAGGTCGTTCGCCCCATTCGTCCACGACGGCTTCTGCATGGACCTGGTCCGCGGCCGGGGGGTCGGCCGGCAGCCGTACGGTGACCACAGGAGGGGGCGGGAGATCGCCTCCTCGATCCTGCTGCTGGGCGACACGGCGTCCGCCGCCGAGCGGGCCCGATGGAAGGGCATGGTCAAGGGGTGGGCGTTGCGCGACACCTGCGAGCCCATGCTCAAGGCGGCCGAGGGCGACGATCTGGCGTTCCACGCCCGCCTCGCCGCCATCATGGACGACGACGCGATCCCCGCTGCCGACGAACCCGTGGGGCACCGCTTGCCGGCGATGGGCGCCCGCGCCGTCCACCGCAGGCCGGGGTGGTGCGCGGGGCTCAGCATGGCCTCCTACCGCATCGGTCACTACGAGCACGGCAACGGCGAGAACCTCCGCGGCTGGCACACCGGCTCGGGGATGCTCTACTGGTGGGCCGAGGGCCACGGCGACCAGTATTCCGACTCCTTCTGGCCCACTGTCGACCCCTACCGCCTGCCCGGCACGACCGTCTCCACCCGGCGGCTGGCCGACGGCGCCGGTGAGGCATGGGGCGACACCTGCCCGCCGGCCCGCTGGGTGGGCGGCGCGACCGACGGCATGTACGCGACGGTCGGCCAGCACCTGAACGGCTTCGAGAGCACGATGGAGGCCTTCAAGTCGTGGTTCTTCCTCGACGACGCGGTGGTGTGCCTGGGCGCCGCGATCAGCGGCCGGGACGGTGTGCCGGTCGAGACCATCGTGGACAACCGCCGGACGGACGCGCTGCTCACCGTGGACCACGAGGCGGGTTGGGCGCATATAGAGGGACATGGCGGCTATGTCGTGCCAGCCTGCCCCCGCCTGAACGTGCTGCGCGAGAAACGCACCGCCGGCTCAGCCGCGGTGACCCAGAGCTCGGGCCCGCTGACCGGAGGCTCGGGTCCGGTGACCCGAGGCCCGGATCCTGTTACCCGGGCTTATACGACCCTGTGGCTCGATCACGGGGTCGACCCCCGTTCGGCCGGTTATGTCTACCTGCTCCTACCGGGCGCGAGCCTGGCGGAGACCCGGGCTCGCGCCGCAGACCTCGGCTGGGCGCGCGTGCTCGTCAACACCGGCCGCCGGCAGGGTGTCCAGGTGCCGTCGCTCGGGATCACCGCCGTCAACTTCTGGAACGACGGAGCCGCCGGCGGCCTCACGGCCTCCGCCCCGTGCGCGGTGCTCGTCAGGGAGAAGGGCGACGGCACGGCCACGCTGACCGTGTCGGACCCCCGGCGCGACCTCAGCGCGCTCACCGTGACCTGGAACCGGCCGGTGACCGAGATCCTCCACGGCCACCCACTCCTGACGAGCACCACGACCGGCACGAACCTCACCCTCACCTTCGGCCGCCTGTCGGACCGAGGCGGCGGCTCACAGACGGTCACCGTAAGGCTCGGCTGATGGGTTCGGTCGGCGGTGACCGTATGGCTCGGTAGTCATTGGCCGGCCTGGCATTTCCTCTGCCCCGGCGAGCCCTTGCGCAGGGTCGGCGGAGCCCGCTTAGAGTGGCGTATCCCGCCGATCATGGTCTCCGAGGAATGCCCATCGAGGACGGGAGAACGGCTGATGAACGTAGGTCTCGGCCTGCCGATCGGCGAACCCGACTCCTTGCTGACGTGGGCTCGGCGCGCCGAGGCCGGTCCGTTCACCACGCTCGGCCTGCTCGATCGCATCGTGTACGACAACCCCGAACCGCTGGCGACCCTGGCGGCCATCGCCGGAGCCACCTCGCGGGTCCGGGTGATGACGGAAGTGCTGGTCGCGCCGCTGCGTCAGACGGCCCTGCTCGCCAAGGAGACCGCGACACTCGATCGCATCTCCGGTGGCCGGTTCACGCTCGGGGTCGGGGTCGGGGTCCGGGAGGACGACTTCAGGGCGGCTGGTGTGGAGTACCGGCGTCGCGGCCGTCGTCTCGACGAGCAGATGGCGACCCTGCGACGCGTCTGGTCGGGCGAGCCGTACGGCGACGGCATCGGACCGATCGGGCCCGCACCGGCTCGGCAAGGTGGCCCTGAGGTGCTGTTCGGAGGCTTCGTCCCGGCCACCGCCGATCGCATCGCCCGCTGGGGTGACGGATTCCTCGGCTCGATGTTCTCACCGGAGGAGATGGGCAGGTTCTTCCGTACCGTCGAGAGATCGTGGCAGGTCGCCGGGCGTGCCGGCCGCCCGCGCCTCGTCGCCCAGGCCAACGCCGCCCTCGGCCCGGAACCCGTCGTACAGGAGGCGCGCCGGGCCATCAGCGCGTACTACGACTTCGTCGACTACACCGACAAGATCGTCCAAAGGATGCTCACCACACCGGAAGCGATCCGCCGGTCCGTCACGGGCTTCACCGACGCCGGCGCCGACGAGGTGATGCTCTACTGCTGGTCCTCCGACATGGACCAGATAGATCGCATAGCCGACACGGTGCCCTGACCTTCCTGAAGGCGGCCCATTTCGGGGACCGCGGAGTGAGCCGCTAGGCCAGCTGGCGGAGGCGGGTGGGGACGCGCCAGACCTCCTGGTCGAGGGTGATGTCGAGGCGTAGATCCTGCCGCTGGCGGCGCAGGCCGGGGACCTGGAAGCGGTCCTGGACGTCGAAGCGCCCGCGGCGCGGATAGCCGAAGCCGATCGCCCCGGGCATGACTCTCAGGTCATCTCGGTTGCCGCAGCTCGGGCAGGTCCATGCGACCAGATCCATGCCGCGGTTGTAGTCGTGGCAGGCGGGAAAATATTCGTCCGGCTGGAATCTGGACTCACATGCGAAGCACGGGATCAGCATCGAGATCCGCTCCTTGGAACATCTGGTGCGGGTGGCGTACGCCCCAGTCGTATCTGTACCCGCTTAACCGTAACTTGCGAACGACTTGAGTTCCCGGCGCTCCAGCTCATTGAATCACTGTTCTACCTGCTGCTTTGTCGTAATTTTTTGGTGTTGATCCGGCGTTGATCGGAAGTTGAACGCCAGGCGGAAAGCTGTGGATGTGGGCACGGAGCTTGGGGGGTTCGAGGTCCGTGTCAACGTCCGGCCGGTCGTCATCGTAAGGCGGCCGGTCGCCGCGAGGCGCCTCCGGCAGACACCGGGCCCCCCGGCGCCGAGCGGCGGCCAGACGACCGGCCGGGCAGTTATAAGCACTCATAAAAATTTAAAATCACTTCAAATCAACCTCAATTCATAAGTCCCCAAATCGAGGGCTCGAACGGGACATGGTGACCATAAGTGATCAACCACGTATGGATGACGCGATTGGACGACGACCCCTCCTACGACGTGCGGGAGCTAATCGCTGACCTGGTCGAGCTTCAGCAGGGCGCGCAGGTCGTCGGCCTCGGGGGATCCGAGGCGGGTGAAGATGTCGAGCGCACGCTTGAGGCAGTCGCCGCTCCGCCGGACACTGCCCAGCCCGGCGAGGGCCCGGCCTAACACCATCAGCGACAACGCCTCGCCGTACGGATGGCCGATCTCCCTGCTCAGCGTGAGCGCCTGCTCGGCGTGCCGCGCCGCGTCCTGGTAGCGCCCAGCGGTGATGAACGTCTCCGCCAGCCTGCAGCACACCCGCTGCTCCCACACCTTCTGGTTGCCGGCGCGGAAGAAGTCGAGGCACTCGGCGTGATGGACGACCGCCTCGGTGAGCCGTCCGACCCGGGACAGGACGATGCCGAGGTGGTAGCGCGCGCGGGCCGTGCCCGCCCCGCTGCCCAGCTCGGAGAAGATCGCCAGGCCGCGTTCGGCGGCGGCGATCGCCTCCTCCGGATGGCCGAGCCCCAGATGGTCACGGGCGGAGTAGCTTGCCACGAGCGCCTCTCCGGCGGCGGCGCCGATCTCCCTGTACGCCTTGAGCGCGGAGTCGAACCAGGTCAGAGCCTCCTCGTGCCGCCGCCGGCGTCCGGCGACGACCGCGAGCGCGTTGAAGATCTCGCCGGTGACGATGCGGTCGCCGGTTGTCCCGGCCAGTTCGAGGGCGGCGCGGAACTGCTCCTCGGCGTCGCTGAGCCGGTTGGACCCGAACATGACCCGCCCGAGGACGTACCGGCAGCGCAGCTCGCTGGACTTGTCGCCGATGGCCTGGGCGGTCGCCAGCACCGCGCCCGTACGGCCGGCGAACTCGCGGACGTACGCCCCCGACTCCAGCAGCGGCTCCATGGCGAGGAGCAGGTCCGCGGCGGGCAGCAGGATCTCGGAGGTCGGGTCGGCCTCGGCCATCTGCCCGATCGCGGCGAACAGCGCCTCGGCCTCGACGGTGAGCCAGGCCACGGCCTCGTCGGCGCCCGCGAAGCCTCGTCCGGTGATACCCGTGGAAACGAGGTGCTCGGAGATCACGCTGCCTTCGTACGCGAGCCGGTGCGCCGCCTGAGCCGACGCCAGGTAGAACCCGAGCAGCCGACGCAACGCGAGCACGCCGGCGGTCGGATCCTCGCTCACCTCCGCCTGCTTGCGCGCGAAGAGCCGGAGCAGGTCGTGGAAGCGGTAGCGGCCGGGAGCGGGAGCCTCCAGCAGGCTGACGTCGACCAGGGACTCCAGCATGTCCTCGGTCTCGATCGCGCTCAGCGACAGCACGGCCGCGGCCGCCTGCACCGAGATGTCCGGCCCATTCGGCAGGGACAGCAACCGGAACGCGCGGGCCTGTCCCGGTTCGAGGTGGCCGTAGCCGAGCGAGAAGGTGGCGTCCACGGCGAGGTGGCCGATGCGCATCTCGTCCAGGCGGCGTCGCTCGTCGGCGAGCCGGGGCGAGAGGGAGGCCACCGTCCACGACGGCCTCGCCGCGAGTCTGGCGGCCACGATGCGGACGGCGAGCGGCAGGAATCCGCATATCGCCACCACGTCCATGGCCGCGGCGCGCTCGACGGCCACGCGCTCAGGGCCGGCGACGGCCGAGAACAGGCTCAGGGCCTCCTCGGGCTCCATGACCTCGAGGTCGAGCAGCCGGGCCGAGGGCAGGTCCGCCAACTTGACCCGGCTTGTGATGATGGCCGCGCAGCCCGCGGTGCCCGGCAGGAGGTGCTCCACCTGCTCGGCGTCGCGGGCGTTGTCGAGCAGGACGATCATGCGCCGCTCGGCGAGCAGCGACCGGAACAGCGCGCCTCGCTCGGACAGGCCGTCGGGGATGACGTCGACGGGGATGCCGAGGGCGCGCAGGAACGCCGCGAGCACGGACTCCGGAGCAGTCGGCTCCTCGCCGTACCCGCGGAGGTCGGCGTAGAGCTGGCCGTCGGGGAACACCTCGTGCATGGAGTGCGCCACGTGCACGGCCAGGGTCGTCTTGCCGACCCCGCCGATGCCCGACACGGCCGCGACCGGCACGCCTTCGCCGCCGCTGACGCTGCTCAGCAGCGTGCGCAGCCGGTTGACGACCTCCCTGCGGCCGGTGAAGTCGTTCACCGCGGCGGGAAGCTGCGCCGGCCGTGGCATCTCGTGGAGCGCCTCGTGCTCGGCCTCCTCCGTGCCGGTGCCGGCCCCCTCGCCCGGCCCGCCGGAGCCGTGCCCGGCCTCGCGGTGCGCTCCTGCATCCCCGTCGTCCCCGGCCGCTCGCCGTACGGGCTCGGCCCGCGTCCACGCGAGCTGGGGATCGGCGGCGAGGATGCGCTGGTGGAGGGACGCGAGCTCGGGGCCCGGGTCGATGCCCAGCTCCTCGACGAGCGCGTGCCGGGTGTCGGTGAACACGGTGAGCGCGTCGCCCTGCCGGCCGCAGCGGTAGTAGGCGAGCATGAGCTGCCCGCGCAGCCGTTCCCTGAGCGGGTGCTCGGCCGTCAGCGAGATCAGCTCGGGGATGACGTCGGCGTGCCGTCCGAGCTCCAGGTCGAGCTCCATCAGGGTCTCGACGACGCCGACGCGGCGCTCGACGAGCCTGCCCCGCTGGCTCTCGACGTACGGCCCGACGGCGCCGGCGAGTGGCTCACCCGACCACATGGCCAGGGCCTCGCGTACGGTATCGGCGGCGCCCGCCAGATCGCCCGCCTTGCGCTGTACCTCGGCGTCGGCGACGCGGCGCTCGAACACGGCGAGGTCGAGGGCGCCCGGCGCGAGCCGGAGAGCGTAGCCTCGCCCGACCGAGGTGAGCAGCTCGGGACGCATGCGAGGCGAGCGGTCGGGCTCCAGCACGGCACGCAGCCGGGAGACGTACGTGCGCAGCGCGCCCAGCGCCCGCGGCGGCGCGTCCTCCCCCCAGACGGCGTCGATCATCTCCATCGGAGTCACCGCGCGGCCCTCGCGGAGCAGCAGCATGGTCAGGATGGACCGTTGCAGAGGCGTGCCGAGCTCCACCTCCCGGCCGTCCAGCCACGCCTGGACCGGTCCCAGTACGGCGAAACGCAGGCCAGCCTCAGTGCCTTGACCAGCCATTTTCCTAATACCCCACCCTTAAACAAAGTTTTATAGGCAAATGATAGTTCCCCGGATGCTTTCTGCCCTATGCGAGTGACTTGACGTTAATCCGCGCGTCGATTCCCCGTTGATCTGGCGTTGAACGCACGGGCCCATGCTGAGACCAGTTGAGCGTGGCCCCGGAGCGGGGGCGGTCACGTAAGACGTCGGCAGGCGATGCCGGATCGGGTGCTCGTCACCAGGTCCGGCGGGGCCAGGCTCAAGCGCCTTGCAGGCGAAGGTAAGGCCGTTGTAAGCATCCTGCAGGCGATGGGTTCTATCACTTGGACATAAGCCCCGGGCAGCCAGGAATCCGGGGAGCCCCTCATTTCAGGAGAACCACCATGCATCGCTCGATCCGCACCATGCTCGGCCTCGCCGCCGCCTCCGCCGTCCTCGTCGTTGGAATTCCCGCCGTGGCCTCCTCGGCCAGCGCGGCGACCACCACGAAGACCGCGTCCGCCGCCAGTCTCGACTTCGACGACTTCTGGGGCTACAACTACTCCAAGTACTTCAACGGCTCGCGTGCCAAGGCCAAGGGTCACGTCTACGAGGACAACGACGGAAGCTTCCACGTCGAGGGCAAGCTGTACGACAAGTACTCCCCGAACTGGCTGTGCGGCTATGTCCAGGTCAAGTTCGAGGACCAGGACGGCGACGACTCGACCTACTGGGCCAAGAAGTGCGGCTCCAGCGGCTACCGCTACTTCCACTTCTCCGAGGACGACGTCGACAACATCCAGGTCCGGGTCTGCTACTACGACAACCACCAGGCCAAGAAGAAGTACTGCGGCCGCTGGGACTACATCTACGAGGCCGACAGCGACGAGTAATCCTCATCGCTGAACCCAGCTGTATCAACACCAAAACAGGACAGCCCGCCCGGAAGCCGCGAAGGCCTCCGGGCGGGCTGTCTGTTCCATGGGTTCATAGAAGGAACGGGGACCTCACGCCGCTTCCACGAGGCCGAGCCTCGCGTGCATCCGTTCTCGGACCTGCGGCCATTCGGTACTGAGGATGGAGTAGTAGGCGGTATCTCGGACCGTGTCGTCGGCGCCTCGGCTGTCCGCCCGCCGCACCCCGTCGAGGTGTGCGCCGAGGGCCTCGATGGCGGCCCGGGAACGTACGTTGCGTACGTCCGCCTTCAGGGTGATGCGGTGGACCTGCCAGGTCTCGAAGGCGAGCGAGAGCATGAGGTACTTGCTCTCCCGGTTCACGCTGGTGCCCTGGGCCGATGCGGCCAGCCAGGTGTAACCGATGTCCGCCACGGACGGGACCTCGCCCACCACGCCCCGCGCGCCGGGAGGCCAGGGCAGGGGTCCCTGCCAGTACTCCAGGTGCATGAGACGGGTGGCACCGACGATTCTGTCGGTGTGCAGCCACCGGATGGCGAAGGGCACAGTGCGGCCCTCCGCCTGCTCAGCCAGAGCCGCCTCGACGTACGAGGTCATCTCTTCCCGGCCAACGGGAACGCGGGTGAAGGCATACGTGGAGCGGTCTTCACTCGCCGCGGAGACCAGGTCGTCGACCACCGCGTGGCTGAGAGGTTCCAGGCGCACGGAGCGCCCGGACAGGGTGACAAAAGCGGGCATGAGCACATGATGAGGGCTCTGTTCTAGACACTGCGCCAAATCGGATGGAACATCTTGGCGGGCGTCCGGGAGGGCAGTGATCCCGGGCATGAAACCACAGGTCAGGCGGGTGATTGTGGTCGTCGCCCACAGGGGGCGAACGGTAAAGGTTCGGTAATGTCGATCACGGGGTCACCGGGGCCAGCGAGCCGGGCATCCAGGCGGCGAATCGCCTCCTTTCCGTGAACCCCGCGAGGGCCTCTTCCAGGTGCCCGAGAGAGGCCGCCACCCATGGCAGATCGAGGGGTCGCTCGGCGTCCAGCGTGGCCAGCCGTTGCTCCTCGCCCTCCCCGTACAGGAGGCTGGTGGCGACCCGCACGCGGTGGTTCCCGGGCGCGTCACCGAACGCCGACCCGGGAAGCACGCCCACCCCGTACTCGTCGAGCAGGGTCGAGGCGAGCTCGGCGGAGGTGGCGAACCGCCGCAGGGGCGCGAGGTCGGGGTAGAGGTAGAACCCTCCCTGCGGGTACGCCAGGTGGGCGCCCGCCCTCGCGAACCGGTCGGCCACCGCGCGCGCCACGGTGCCGTGAAGCCTCCTGCTCGCGGTGACGCGCTCGACCAGCTCGGGCGGCTCGGTGTACGCGTACGCCGCCGCCTGCTGCACCGGGGTGGCCGGGCTCGACCAGATCTCGGAGGCGATGGCGAGGAGCCTGTCGCGCAGGGGCGCCGAGGTGAGCCGAGCCACCCCGATGCGCCACCCGCCGATCGCGAGGCTCTTGCTCAGCCCGCTGGTGACGACGGTCCGCTCGGGTGCGATGTCGGCCGGGCTCAGGAACGCCGCGTTCTCGTCGTGGACGAGGTCGCGGTAGATCTCGTCCGAGATGATCATCAGGTCCAGGCCGCGGGCGATCCGCACGAGGCGGGTGACGGTCTCCGGGGCCGCCAGCCTGCCCGTCGGGTTGTCGGGCAGCGTCAGCAGGATCGTGTTGACCGTACGGCCCTGAGCGCGCGCATGGAGCACCGCGCCCACCACCTGGTCGGGGTCCGGCGTCCCCCCCTCGCCGGGAGGCGCCGGTACGAGGATCGGGCGGACGCCGGCGAGCTCGGCCTGGGCCGCGTAGCTCACCCAGCTCGGCATCGGCAGCACGATGTCGCCGCCGATCGCGAGCAGGAGCGCGTAGAGCAGGGGCTTGCTTCCGGGGCCGCAGACGACCGATTCGGGATCGGTGGGCAGCCCGCGGCGGGCCCAGTACCCCGCCGCCGCCTCGCGCAGGCCGAGGGCGCCCGCGACGGGTCCGTAGCCGTTCTCTCGTGAGGCCTCGGCGAGGCGCTCGCGCAGTGCCGGGTGGACGGGTAAGCCGGCCTCGCCGAAGGCGAGGTTCAGGACCCGCTGCCCGGCGCGACGTCTTCGGGCAATGTCCTCATTGGCCGCCAGAGTGGCAGAAAGCGTGATGTTCATGGTCGTAACCTCCTGGTCCGAGGGAACGTCCCCAAGCTTGAGCGGGTACACCCATCAGTACAAGCGAGGCTTTTCGTGGGTGACCATAAGGAGAACCGATGCTCCACCTCCGGCGCCTGGCATTGCTCTGCGAGTTCGCGCGCAGAGGGAGCATCGCCGCGACCGCCGCCTCGCTCGGGTACAGCGCGTCGGCTGTCTCCCAGCAACTGGCGGCCCTGGAACGCGAGGCGGGCTCGGTTCTGCTGGACCGTACGTCCCGAAGTGCCGAGCTCACGGAGGCGGGGCACCGTCTGGTCGAGCACGCCGAGCGGATCCTCGCCATGGTGGAGACGGCCGAGTCCGACCTGTCCGCCCACGCTGCCACTCCTTCGGGCCGCGTCGTCGTGACCGCCTTCCCGACGGCCGCGGTGGCGTTCGCCCCGGCCCGTCCGTGGCCGCGACGCTGCGGGCCTTGCACGTGGCGGCGCGCTACCTGGCCGCCGACCTCGCGCCGGTGCGGTTCTCCGCCGAGTAGTACGTGCCGGAAACCGTTACATCCCACGTCATGCGTGCCGGAAACCCGTACGTCCCACCGTCGTGCGCGCCGAAACC
>NZ_JBFBIK010000015.1:0-6601 GCF_040685555.1 Sphaerisporangium sp. NPDC088356 | reverse complement strand
CGGTACGGCTCCCGCCGTCGTGCGCGCCGAAACCGGTACGGCTCCCGCCGTCGTGCGCGCCGAAACCGGTACGGCTCCCGCCGTCGTGGGTGGCGGGAGCCGTACGGAGTGTGCTCCGCGTCAGCAGTCGACCAGGTCGGGCTGCTGGTTGAGGATCTGGGCGCGCGCGGTGACGAACTCCGCGTGCGCCTTCTCGGCCGTCGGGTCGAACACGGCGACGCGGTGGCAGTTCTGGAAGGCTAGCCGCACGCCGAAGTGACGCTCCAGCGCACCGCGCATCGCGTCGCTGGCCAGGCACCGCAGGAGCTGGCCGCGCGCGGCCTCGTCCGGTGGTGGCGTGTGGTTGTCCGCGAACTCGGCGCCGTCCTCCTGGCGTTGCCGGACCAGCCCGGTGATCAGGGTCCAGGCGTACGGGAGGGAGTCGCGGACGCAGGCGAGGAACGCCTCGTCGTCGACTTCACCCGCGCGGGCCTGGTCGATGAGCTCGTTCGGAACGGTCAGCGACATGTTTGGTTCTCCTCTCGGGAGGGACGAACTCGACGTTAGGCGCCGGTTCGCCCCGACTCCAGGTGGCGTTATGGGCACAGTCGCGTAGGCGCCCGGCCCTCATCCGGCTCCGACGGTCGGTCGCTCGCCGAAGACGAAGTCGTGGTCGATCTGCTGGAGAAGGTCCTCGCCGGTGGCCCGGTTGGCCCACGCCCGCGCGTTGCGGGTGTGGAACTCGATCGCCTGGCGGCCGAACCTCTCCCAGTCCTTCTTCTGGGCGCTCAGGTGGCTCATGAGCACCGTGAGGGCCTCCCGGTTGGCCGGTTCGAGGTCGTCGAGGCCGAACGCGCGGCCCTGCTCCATGGAGCGGACGGCAGGCGAGTGCTCCAGGCACACCAGCAGGTCGTCGCCCACCTGCTCCCGGAGGAAGGCGACGTCGGCCTCGGAATGGACCTTGTTGCCGACCACCGCGATCGGCACGTCGAAGTCGCGGGCGTGGTCGCGGTACTGGCGGTAGACGCTCACGCCCTGCCTCGTCGGCTCGGCGACCAGGAAGGTCATGTCGAACCGGGTGAACAGCCCGGAGGCGAACGAGTCGCCGCCGGCGGTCATGTCGACGATGACGTGCTCGTCGTGCCCGTCGACCAGATGGTTGAGGAAGAGCTCCACCGCGCCGACCTTGGAGTGGTAGCACGCCACGCCCAAGTCGTCCTCGTTGAAGGGGCCGGTGACCATCAGCTGGAATCCCTGGACGCCGGTGGCGAACCGCTCCATGAAGAAGGGATCGGTGACGCTCACCAGCCGGGAGCCCCGGCCTGGCGGGGTGGTCTTCACCATGGACGTGGCGGAGGTGACCCGGGGGTTGTCGCCCCGCAGGTACTCCTTGATCTCGCTTATATGGGCGCCCAGCGGTTGGGGCAGCGCCGACGGGTCGAGCCCGAGCACCAGCCCGAGGTGCTGGTTGATATCGGCGTCGATGGCGACCACCTGGCCGCTCAGCCGTGCTGCATACCTGGCGAACAGCGACGAAAGCGTCGTCTTACCGCTCCCGCCCTTGCCGACGAAGGCAACTCTCATGTGTCGGATCCAATCTGATTATGAAAACCATTGCAAGTACCGGGCGCCTCATCATGCCACGCGCCTGGCCTTTCCTCAGCGATTCATGACCCGGCCTCATCAGGTCCTCGTCACGGTTATCCACAGGAGGCACGGGTTGGTCGCCGCCGACCCCGGCTGTGAGTAGGGTTCCTGTCGTCCTGCGGCACTTACGAAGGGGTGACAAGGGTGGCGGCCACTTCCACTCCGCCGGCGGCCGACGAGCGCGCCGACGACAAGCTGCGCGCCTGGCTGCTGCATGGCCTGCTCCAGTCCGACCGCAAGTCCATCGGCCACCACGCTGAGCCGGCGGCCCACGAGCAGCACCGGTGGTGGCAGGTCATGTGCCTCACCGGTGTCGACTACTTCTCGACGCTCGGCTACCAGCCGGGCATCGCCGCGCTGGCCGCCGGGTCGCTCTCGCCCATCGCCACGCTGCTGCTCGTCGCGCTCACCCTGTTCGGCGCGCTGCCGACCTACCGCGCCGTGGCCGCCGAAAGCCCGAACGGCCTGGGCTCGCTGTCCATGCTCGAAGGCCTGCTGCCTGGGTGGCGGGGCAAGCTTCTGGTGCTGTTCCTGCTCGGGTTCGTCGCCACGGCGTTCGTCGTCACGATCACCCTGTCCGCGGCCGACGCCACGGCCCACGTCCTGCAGAACCCCTTCGTCCCCGACTTCTTCGAGGGGTGGAAGGTCCCGATCACGCTGCTGCTCATCGCGCTGCTCGGCCTGGTGTTCCTGGGCGGCTTCAGCGAGGCGATCGGCCTGGCCGTGGTCCTCGTGGCGGTCTACCTCCTGTTCAACGTCGTGGTCGTGGTCACGGCCGTCGTGCAGGCCATCGCCCATCCGGCCATGGTCGGTGACTGGCAGCACGCGCTCACCACCGAGCATTCGGGGCCGCTCGCGATGATCGGCCTCTCGCTCTTCGTGATGCCGAAGCTCGCCCTCGGCCTGTCAGGGTTCGAGACCGGCGTCGCGGTGATGCCTCTCGTGAAGGGCGATCTTGAGGAGCGCATCAAGGGCGCCAGGCGGCTGCTGACCGTCGCCGCGCTGATCATGAGCGTCTTCCTCATGGCCAGCAGCTTCGCGACCAGCGTGCTGATCCCGCCGGAGGAGTTCAAGGAGGGCGGCAAGGCCAGCGGGCGCGCTCTGGCCTACCTCGCCCACCAGTATCTCGGCGACCTGTTCGGCACGGCGTACGACATCAGCACGATCGCCATCCTCTGGTTCGCCGGCGCGTCGGCCATGGCGGGGCTGCTGAACATCGTGCCGCGCTATCTCCCCCGCTACGGCATGGCCCCCGACTGGACCCGGGCGGTGCGTCCCCTGGTGCTGGTGTTCACCGCCATCGCCTTCGCCATCACGATGTTCTTCCACGCGGGGGTCGAGGAGCAGGGCGGGGCGTACGCCACGGGCGTGCTCGCGCTGATCCTTTCGGCCGCGGTCGCGGTCACCCTGTCCTCCTGGCAGCACGGCAGGCGGGGCCGGGCCGCCGGCTTCGGTGTGGTCGCGCTGATCCTCGCCTACACGGCCATCGCGAACATCATCGAGCGCCCCGACGGGTTGAAGATCGCCTTCTTCTTCGTCATCGCCATCGTCGTCACCTCGATCATCTCGCGGGCCACGCGCTCCACCGAGCTGCGCGTCAGCGCCATCGAGTTCGACGAACAGGCCAAGCGCCTCGTCGACGTCCCCGGCAAGATCCGCATCATCGCCAACGAGCCCGACGCGCGTGACGAGCGGGAGTACGCCGAGAAGGACCACGAGACGCGGCGCAACCACCACCTGCCCGACGACGAGCCCCTGCTCTTCCTCGAGATCACCGTGGAGGACGCCTCGGAGTTCCACTCAGAGCTGTGCGTGGTGGGTGAGGAGCGGCACGGCTACAAGATCCTGCGGGTGCAGGGCGCCACCGTCCCCAACGCGATCGCGGCCGTCCTGCTGCACATCCGCGACGAGACCGGCAAGCTCCCGCACGTCTACTTCCACTGGTCCGAGGGCAACCCGATCGCGGCGCTCCTGCGCTACCTGGTCTTCGGCGGCGGCGACGTCGCGCCTCTGACCCGTGAGGTGCTCCGCCAGGCCGAGCCCGACGACACCCGCCGCCCCCCGGTCCACGTCGGCTGACCGGCGAGCCCCCACTGTCCTGCCCGGCCTATGCGGGGCCGCGTGGCGCCCGGCGCGCCCGGCCGAGGGCCATCAGGGGGTGCGCCCGGCCGAGGGCCATCAGGGGGTGCGTACGGCTTAGGTGGCGTCCGAGGAAGTCGAGTCGCTACGAGTCGCGTCGGGGGAAGTCGAGTCAGGCGAGGTCGCGTCGGGTGGGGTTGAGTCGGGTGGAGTCCCATCGGAGGAAGTCGAGCCGCTGGAAGTCGAGCCGCTGGAAGTCGGGTTGGGGGAAGTCGAGTTGGGAGAGGTCGCGTCGGCGGAGGGTGAGTCGGGTGGGGGCGGGGGGAGGAGGTCCTCGGGGGTGGAGATCTGGAAGCCCCAGGTGTCCGTCACGAGCCCGTTGAAGGCATCCGCGATGGCGAGGGCCACGGCCCCGGTGTCGAGCAGGGCTTCGTCCCCGGTGAGGACGATCGTGCCGTCGGAGTCCTCGAAGGGGCGCACGTCCACCTGCACGACCTCGATGGCGTACGGCATGACGGCGCGCACGGCCGAAGGGATCTTGGTCGTGTAGGCGAGGGACACCAGGATGTCGGCTCCGCCGTACATGCGGAAGTCTTCCTTGTACCGGTGGACGATCCCGTCGAGGAGCTCCGCGGAGCCGGCCTTCTCCCAGGCCGGCTTCAGTGACTCGGCGGGGCGCAGGTGGCCGCGCAGCAGCGAGATCATCTCGTCGTGCGACGGCATCTCCCCCAGGTACGCGACCGGCCCCAGGGAGTCGTCGTCGGTGGGGTCGGTCATCTCACCCCTGGTCATCGCCCAGCCGCCGAGGCGGTAGGCGATGCCCTCCGCCAGCCCCTTGTCGAAACCGTCGACGGGCAGCGGACCGTCGGCGACCACCCGATGAGCCCAGAGCTGGTTCTCGTCGGTGATCAGGAGCTTGCCGAGCTCCTGCTCTGACAGTTCGAGGCCGGGCTTCACCCGGATCCCCGTGAGCGCGATGTCGTCGCCGTCGGCTTGCGCGCCGGGATCGGCCAGCCGCAGGACCGCGAGTAGCGCCGCCGGGCTCGACTTGGCGGGCAGCAGAACGGTGGGTCCCGTGCGCAGGTGGCCGAGAAGAAGACGCTTCGAGAGCCAGCTCATGCCCATCTCCTCGTGATCGAGATACGACCGACCTTAGTAGGAATTCATCGGGTGGCGATGCCTTGTTGCCACTCCGTGAGCGGATTCGTCATCGCCGCCGCCGACAGGCAGCGAACCTACCCTGAAGGTCATCTGGGGGTGGTAAGTCCCGGGGGGTGGTAGTACTTCAACACGGCGTCCATGGTCGGGCTCAGACGTTCCCATTCGGCCGTGGTGGTGACCCAGTCGATGACGCTGATGCGGTCGCCCGTGACGATCATCCTCTGGAGCTCGTGGTAGGGCACCCCCTTGACCGCCCACGAGTGGTAGCCGGGCCCGGTCCAGGTGCTCTCCCACTCGGCCATGACGTCGCGCTTCGCGGGGACCTTCTCGAGGCGGATCCTCCGGTACTTCCTCACCGAGCCGGAAAGGGACGTCTCGACCTCGCGCAGCAGGTCCAGCGGGTCTCTCCCGCGAGAGTCGATGACCTCCAGCCCGAGGTAGGCCGTGCCCGTACGGTCGGCCCAGGTGAAGTAGTCCTCCTGGATGCCGAGCCGCCAGGCTCGCGGAACCGCCGCCTTCCAGTCCTGGCCCGCGTCGTGCCACTTCAGCCTCAACCGGCTCGGAGTGGGCGTGGGCGTCGCGGGCGGGGTCACGCCCGAAGCGGGAACCCTCGGCGGGGACGTGCCGGCGCGACCCGCGCTCGCGGTGCCGGCCGGCCGCAGAACGGCCCACCCGCCGATGGCGCCCGCGATGACCAAGGCCGCCGCCACCCCGGCGAGGAGCTTCGTACGGCTCGCGCCCCGGGCGAGTGCGGGTGCGGACGCCGGCTCGTCCGGCACCACGATGGCGTCGAGCAGGCGTCCGGCCTCGGCCGCGCTCATCCGTTTGGCGGGATCCTTGGCGAGCAGGCCGGCCAGCACCGGGCGCAGCTCGGCGGGCGCCTTGGTGAGCTCGGCGTCCTGGGTGAGCAGCGAGGCCAGCGGTCCCATGGCGCTGTCGAAGGGGGGCTTGCCGACGACCGTGGCGAAGAGCGTCGCGCCGAGCGACCAGAGGTCGGCGGACGGTGCGGCGGCCGCCCCGGCCGCCCGTTCGGGAGCGAGGAAGCCGGGCGATCCGATCGTGCCGCTCCGCTGGGCCACGGGGTCGCCGAGGGACGTCGCGATGCCGAAGTCGCTGAGCACCACGCGGCCGTCGTAGCCGATGAGGATGTTGGCCGGTTTGACGTCGCGGTGCACGACTCCGGCCTCGTGCGCGACGGACAGGGCGGTGAGGACCTCGCGGCCGATCCTCGCGGCGCGGGTGACCGAGAGCGGGCCCTCGCCGGCGATCACCCGGTCGAGCGAGCGCGACGGCACGAGCTCCATGATGATCCAGGGCCGCCCGTCCTCCTCGGCCACGTCGAAGACGCCGACGATGGAGCGGTGGTGGAGCCGCGCGGCCGTACGGGCTTCGCGGGAGGTCCGGTGGACCATCTGGAGCTGCTGACGGGAGTCGAGCCCGTGCGGGACCAGCACTTCCTTGACCGCCACCGGCCGGTCGAGGAGCGTGTCGTGCCCCTCCCAGACCATGCCCATGCCGCCCTGACCGAGTGCTCGCACCAGCCGGTATCGCTTCACCACCAGCTGCCCAGGAGTTCCCATCCGAAAATGCCCCTTCGCGGGCGATAGATAGAGATGTCAGCAGATCGGCAGTCTTCCACAAACGCCGGCTTTGGCGCGCTCCAACCGGGGTCGCACAAGAGTTGACATCCTCCCCGGCGTGAACGCCGGGGACTCCCCCACGTCGCCGTGGGGTT
>NZ_JBFBIK010000014.1:0-91769 GCF_040685555.1 Sphaerisporangium sp. NPDC088356 | reverse complement strand
CTGAGGCCGCGACACCCCCGGCCCCGGCGAGCAGTGCGCGACGACTGAACTGGAATGAGGATGAGGACGAAGACATGGGAGGAACCTCTCGAGAGCCTGGGGAGCTCTTCCAGGTCGCGCGGAATCCTGCCGCCCGCACACTGGGCGCGCAATCCATGCGCGCCCACCGGCGCAGAACTTCGTGTTTCGCGAACGTGAAGAGACTTTCACAGGATGAACATGGGATGTATTTGTAAGCCAGACACAGGGGAATGTCCAGACCTGCCGCCGATGGATGTCGCGGAGACCTCCGAGACCGGGCCCGCCGAGGCGGCCCACGAGCCCGGTAACGGCGTCATAAGGCCAGATCAGACAGGCATTTCTCGTTGCTCCCCCTCCTCCGGTTCTTCCGCTACGGAGACCCCTCGTGGCTGTGAAATCTGTCAGCCGTTCTTTCAGGACATGGGATGTTTCACCGTGGCTTCGCCCGGCTGGAACCTGCTGAGGGCGCTCATGCACGTGAGCACCACCGAGACCTGGCTGCGGGAGAACCTCGGCCGTCCGGCGTCCGGCCCGGACTCCCGGGTGCGGGGCCGAGTCGTGACGGCTCTCACCCGGGCGATCGCGCCGCCCCGGCGTCACCCGACCACGACGCGGGGTCGGTGGTCGTACCGGAGCGGCGCGTGCGACAGCCGGCTCGGGACTACTGGAACGAGGCGTCGTCGATGGAGAAGCCGTCGGTGCCCGCCGCCGTCTCGACGTAGAAGGTGGCCCCGGTCAGCGTCCCGCTCCACGACACCGTCGCCGTGCCGGTGAGCTGGGTCCAGCCGCCGGAGTTGACCACCGCCGCCGGAGTCAGCTGGAGGTAGTTCGTCGTGCCGTTCGCCGTGACCGCCAGGGTCGCCTTCGCGCTCGGCGTACCGCTCTGCGACCGCACCCAGACGCTCGTCGTGTAGCTCTTGCCGTTGGTGAGCTTGGAGGTCACATCCTGAGTGGTGCCGTTCCATGACGCCGTGCGTCCGGTGATGGACAGCGCCCGCGCGCCGCCGTGCACGGCGTTGGTGACGGACGACAGGGTTCCGCCGGACGCACCCCAACCAGTCGTGCCGCTCTCCATGTCGCCGTTGGTCAACAGGTTCCCGCCGGTACCGGTGCCGCCGTTGAACTGCCACCAGTTCACGTTGAACAGGGTGCCGCTCCCGCCGGTGTACTTGAAGTACAGGTCATGGGTGCCCGTCGCGCCGCTCACCGGGCAGGTGACCGTCGTCCAGGTCTGCCAGCCGCCGGTGCCCGCCACCGTGCACGTCCCCACCAGCGCGCCGTTGACACCGTCCAGACGCAGCTCGATCCGGCCGCCGCTGGTCGCCGAGGCCACCCGCGCGCTGAAGGACGTCGCGCCGGAACCGAAGGCGACCCCCTTGACCTTGACGTAGTCCCCGTTCTCGATCCACCCGACGTTCATCCCGCCCTCCGTGGAAGGCTCGGTCTCCACGCCGGACTCCCAGGCGATCGTCTCGGCCTCCTGACGGACGTAGGGGTTCAACGTGCCCACCTGCGGCGCCCCCGTCGTGGTCATGTTGATCGTCGGGATGGTCCCATCAGAGTTGTAGGAGAACTTCTCCACCGCGACCGAACGGGTGTAGCCGCCGCCGCCCGGCAGCGCGCCGTTGTGGTAGAAGAAGTACGACCCGCCGTTGTAATCGATGACGCCGGGGTGGTTGGTGAAGCTGCTGCCCTGCGTGGGCATGATCGTTCCCCGGTAGGTCCACGGCCCGGTCGGACTGGTGGCCGTGGAATACGCGATGAACTCCGAGCAGCATTTCGCCGCGAACACGATGTAGTACAGGCCGTTGCGCTTGTAAACCCACGGACCCTCTTCGAACAGGGTCGGACGGTTGGCATCCCCGCTACGAGTACCGAACCCCGCGGTGGTCAGCGCGATCTGCGTCACGCTGCCGGAGTAGGAGATCATGTCGGTGTTCAGCTTCACGTACGACAGATGCGGGTTGCCCCAGTACAGGTAGGCCTGCCCGTTGTCGTCGATGAACACCGTGGGATCGATCTCACCGTTCTCCACCAGCGGACGCCCGATCGCGTCCTTGAACGGCCCGGTCGGGCTGTCGGAGACCGCCACCCCGATGGCCATCCGCCCGGTCGACCGGTTGGTCGTCGGCACGTACCAGTAGAACTTACCGTTGCGGTAGATCGTCTGACCCGCCCACGCATCCGACTTCGCCCAACTGAAAGTGGCGACGCTCAGCGGGGAACCATGGTCGGTCCAGTTCACCATGTCGGTGGTCGACCACACCCGCCAATCCTTCATCGTGAAATACGTCGACCCGTCCTCGTCATGCCCCGTATACAGATAGACCCGGCCGTTGTACACCAATGGAGCCGGATCAGCGGTGTAGATCGTCTGGACGATCGGATTATCCGCCCGGGCCGTACCCGGGATCAGCGTCACGGTGCAGAGCAGTGCCATGAGCAAAAGCACACCGCGCCTGGATATGACGTCGAGTCGGAGGGGAGATGCGACTTTCATGATCACCCGTCCTTTCTGTACTCAGGGGGTGGTCAGGTCGAACCGGCGCACGGTCACCGAGCCGCCGAGGGCCTGGGTTGCGTAGTTGAACATCGCGAACCGGTAGCCCATGAAGAACTGCCAGGCGTTGTTGAGCGTGAAGGCCGGGCCGAGGGTGGTGAAGTTGACCCCGTCGGTGCTGTAGGAGAAGCGGGCCTGCCGTCCCGAGCCCGGGCGGATGTCGGCGTTGACGCGCAGCCAGATCCGGCCGCCGGAGACCGGCGCGCTCGCGGCCTCTGTGCCGGTGGCGGTGGTCTGCCAGCTACTGTTCATGGTGATGTTGTTGGTCATCACCACCCGGGTGGCGCCGTTGTCGCGCCTGACGCCGATCCACGCCGACGAGTCGCGGAGCATGGCCAGCCCGGCCCGGTCACCGTTGCTCATCGTGGAGTAGTCCAGGTCGATCGTCGCGGTGGACGAGGGGCCCTGGATGCGGTGGGTGAGGGTGTTGCGGGCCGCGTACAGGTCGCCGGTGACGGTAGCGGTCTGCAGTCGCAGCCCGCTACCCGCCGACCACTTGGTGTCGTCGGGGTTGTGGTTCCACTCCCACTGCGGCCCGAGCGCGCTCGTGGTGAAGGTGTCGGCGCCGATCATCGGTTTCACGGTCTTCGTGGTCTGGATGTTCGGCGTCGGGTACGAGGCGCCCCAGGCGCCGTTGACGGTCTGGACGGTGGGCCAGCCGTCGGCGCTCCAGGTGATCGGCGCGAGAGCCGGCATCCGGCCACCGGGGTAGGCGTCGACGAAGGCCATGTAATACCAGGCGCCGTTCTGGGTCTGCACGAGACCGCCCTGATGCGGCACCCCGCCACCGGAGATCGGGCCGGGCATGTCGAGCAGGACCTGCCGCATCTCGTACGGGCCGAACGGGCTGGTGGACCGCAGCACGTACTGCCCGTTGGCGGGGCGGGTCAGCCAGATGTAGTAGTAGCCGTCGCGCTTGTAGAAGCGGGAGCCCTCAAGAGTGCCGACACTCGACGGCGTGGTGAACACCTGCTGGTGGCGCACCTCGCTGAGCCCGTCGGCGGACAGCTGCGCGACGCTGATGTTGCTGTTGCCGTAGGCGACGTACATGGTGTCGTTGTCGTCGACGAGCAGGCCGGCGTCGTAGTAGCAGTTGTTGATCCGCGACCGCTTCTGCCAGGTGCCGTCCACCGCCGACGCGGTGTACACGTAGGTGCGGTTGAACTCGACGCAACCGAGCCAGTAGTACGTGCTGTTCCTCGGCCGGTAGTTCAGCGCGGACGCCCAGATGCCCTTGACGTAGGCGCGCCCGCCGCTCAGGTCGTAGGCGGTGGAGTCGAAGTCGAGCCGGGGCACCGAGTGGCCCGCGTACTCCCAGTTCACCAGGTCGTAGGAACGCAGGATCGGCGCGCCAGGCGAGTAGTGCATGGTCGAGGCCGAGTAGTAGTACGCGTCGCCGACCCGGATGATGTCACCGTCGGCGAAGTCCTGCCAGATGACGGGATTGTTGTACCGGGTCGTCGGCGTGGTTGGGGTCGGCGTCGGGGTGGGATTGGGGGTGCCGCCCATTTTGACGAGTTGCCACTGCTGGTTGGCGCCGTTCCAGTCGGTGTACTGGACGATGTTGCCGCCGTCGGCGGTGGAGGCGTTCTGGACTTCGACGGCCTTGCCGCTGTTGCGGTTGATCAGGCGGATGTAGCCGTCGGAGGAGTCGGTGAGGCGGAACTGCTGGTTGACACCGTTTCCGTCGCTCCATTGCACGATGGCGGCGCCGTCGGCGGTGGAAAGGTTGTAGACGTCCAGCACCTTGCCGGAAAGCTTGGACTTCAGCCGGTAGTAGCCGCCGCCTGAGTCGACGAACTGCCACTGCTGCTGGTTGCCGTCGTTGCGCGCCCACTGGGTGATCCGCGCCCCGTCATTGGTCGCCAGGTTGTACACATCCAGCGCCTTGCCACTGTTGCGGTTCACCAGCACATACCACGCGCTGGTGTCCACACTCGCCGCCGATGCCGTCGTCGTACCGATCGCGACCATGGATCCGGCCAGGACGACCGTCACGAACACGGCGAGCAGTGACCGCCAGCCACGCCGCCGCGGAAAGGCGTGCCCGACCTTACCGATGGCAACCATTGAGTCCTCCTTCGATCCTCCGGGCCGGACAGCCCGATATGTGAGCGTGATGCACTGCCGCGGCAGCGGGGCGGTCACGCATGACGTGCTCTCTGACCGGCGTCCAGATCAAGGTGGTCGGACGGTCCCGTAGGTGGGAGCACGGCTCGGATCGCTCACTTCGGAGAAGCGCGGCCTGAGGGTCGGCCGCGACCGCGACCAGGGCCGCCATGCCGATTCCGATGCCGACGTTCGGTCTGGTACGCCGTTTCACTGTTTGGTCCAGAGCTGGTTGGCGGCGCCGGTGCACGACCAGATCTGCAGTTTCACGCCGTTGGCGGTGGAGTAGTTCGGCACGTCCAAGCATTTGTTCGCGCCGACCGCGGTGATGCTTCCGTCGCCGTTGAGGCGCCACTTCTGGTTGCTCTGGCCGTTACAGTCCCAGATCTGCACCTGGGCACCGTCGGCGGTGCTCTGCTGGTAGACGTCCAGGCACTTGCCGCCGTACACCCGCAACTCACCTGCGGAGGTCAGCGTCCACTGCTGGTTGGCCTGCCCATTGCAGTCCCAGATCTGCACCAGCGTGCCGCTGGTCTGCGACGCGCCGGTGACATCCAGACACCGCCCGGACCCCACGCCGCGAATCGCGGTCGTACCCCCCGAGGGCGACGGGCTCGGGCTGGGGCTGGGGCTGGAACCGCCCGGCTGGCCGATGCTGCCGGGGACGGCCTGGAGTGCGGTGTACCACGCGGCGGCCATCTTGTCGTAGCCAGTGGCAGTGGGGTGAATACCGTCGACCAGGTCGGCGGTGGTCAGCTTGGCGTGCATGTCGACCAGGTGGACGTGCTTGCCGGCGTTCACCTTGCTCTGAACGATGCCGGGGATGGCCGCGTTGAAGGTGCGGGCGGCGGCTTCCTGGCTGGAGTTCGACAGCGGGATGATGGTCGCGACGAACACGTCAGCGTTGGGCACGGCCGTGGTGATGTGGTCGATCAGCGTGGACAGCCGCTGGGGCGCGCTGCTCACGTTGTAGTTCTGCAGCACGTCGTTGGTGCCGATGTGCAGCAGCACCGTGCGCGGGTTGTACGTCCGCGCCCAGCCGGTGATGTTGGCGTCGATCTGGTCGATCCGCCACCCGGGATGTCCCTCGTGGTCGTGGTCACCGAGGTTTCCCGGCCCGTTGAACTGGGATCCGACGAAGTCGGTCGTGTAGCGGCCGGCCGCCAGGCGCTGCCACAACCCGATCCGGTATCCGCCCGGCACCTGCGTGCCCTCGGTGATCGAGTCCCCCAGCGGCATCACCCGCACCCCGCCGTTGGACTCCGCGCTCGCGGCCCCCGTCCCGCTCACCGCGCCCAGCACCACCGCGACCACCATCAGGAACGCCCCGGCGCACCATCGTCTCCACATGAGCATGCTCGACCTCTTTCGGGCATCGGCGACCACACTGGGTCGACGCTGTGAGCGATAACAGATTCAACGATCGGGCCATCTCGGCGGCGAGCGTCGTGAGGTGGTGGCCTGTGCGGCCGGACGCGGGATCCGCCCCGCACGGCCGTCCGTTCTGTCGCGGGCCCCGCCGTCGCGGCGAGCCAATATGCCGACGGCTTCGGCTCTCCGCCCGGACGGACAACCTCCTGCCGGGATGCCGGCGATCGGTGGACCGCGTGGACGTGGTGTCTGTCCCGGGGTTCACGGCCTCCGGCCGCCGGGGCTTGTTAGCGTTAACATTTTGCCTGGTCGGCTAGCTCCTTCTCCGTCGGTGTACGGGGTGGTGTGGGCGGAGCAAATACGAGACAGGGAGGTGCCGTCAAGGGCCGGGCAGAAGGCGCGCCGCAAGCGCCCGGAGCTTCGGTGCGGCCGATCTGGTGTTATCGGCGTCCCCGCACTCCGACGCACACGGCATTGTGCTGAAACTTTCATCACTCTGGCCCCATCTCCGGCGTCGATCGCGATTTCCGGCGAGTGAGGACAGGCGTTGTGCGAGGTCTCCGGGCACTTCGAGGAAGCGAAGCCGAAACTTTCGCGCGACAGGTACGCGCTGATGGCACCTGCCGGGGCGTCGGGCTCGCTCGACACACCGCACGCGATCGGTTGGGCCTGGTGACTGCACACTGCACGCGATCGGTTCGGCCTGGTGACCGCATGAGTCGAGGGAGGTCCGCTGGGAAGGCAGAGGAGCATGGGGACCACCGCTTTGATCGTCATAGACATGCTCAGCCCGTACACGCACGAGGACGTCGAGCTGCTGGAGGAGAGCGCCGGAAAGGCCCACATCCACCGTGACCTCGCCGAAGCCGCCGTACGGATGATGGAACGCAACATGCGCGCTGAGATCACCGACTCCGTGCAATGCCTGAATATATGATCATCGTGCGATTCGCCGCTCTATAGGGTCTAGTTTCCCAATGGCCGGAGAACGCCATCGGGTTGCGCTTGCCGATCTCCCGGCGCGGCAGGGATCGGCGGCCTGTAAACGCGGGTATGCCCAGGTCAGGCCTAATATGAGACCCCTGATCAGGGGTTTTCGATCCGGTGCTGCGGGCACCCGGCGGTACACGTTGGGCGGGATATGCGAGCCCGACATGAGAAGCGACAAAGGTGGAAAGTAAGCCGACTATGAGAAGCGCCATATCCGGCAGAGAGGGTGCATGGTGAGCGCCGCTGTCATGGAAGCCGGCGTTTTCCCCGGAAGCAGGGAATGGCCGCGCGTCAAAGGACCCGGAACCGCATGAGACTTTCCGGTGCGAGCGTGTTGATCACGGGTGCTTCTTCGGGCGTGGGCGCGGCGACCGCGCGGACCGTGGCCGCAACCGGTGCGCGACTGGTCCTGGCGGGACGTAACCGCACCCGCTTGGAGCGTGTCGCCGCCGAGACCGGCGGGGTGGCCGTCGCCTGCGATCTTGTGACCGATGTTCACCTGCTCACCGAGCGTGCCGGACCCGTGGATGTACTGATCAGCAACGCCGGGGTCGGCTGGGCCGGGCCTCTTACGCGGATGCCGCACGACACGCTCGACCGGCTGGTGGGAGTGAACCTGACGGCCCCGATGCGGCTCACCGCTCTGTTCCTCCCCGGCATGGTCCGGTCCGGCCGGGGACACATCGTCTTCGTCGCCTCGATCGCCGGCGCGGTCGGGGTGGCGCACGAGGCGGTGTACTCGGCGACCAAGGCGGGGCTTCTCGTCTTCGCCGAGTCGCTCCGCCACGAGCTCCGCGGTTCTCCCGGGATCGGCGTGTCGGTGGTGCTGCCAGGTGTGGTGGACACGCCCTTCTTCGATCGTCGCGGCGCCCCCTACGATCGTCGCCGGCCCGCGCCCATCCCACCGGAGCGAGTGGCGCGCGCGATCGTCGCGGCGATCCGGCACGAGCGGGCCGAGTCGTACGTGCCGGGGTGGCTGCGCGTGCCCGCCCGGCTGCGTGGTGCCGCGCCGGGGCCCTTCCACCGCCTCGCCCGGCGGTTCGGGTGAGCCGCCTGCCCCTTCGGCGAAGGTCAGCCGTCGCGTATCGCCTGTAAGGACTCTTTGAGCGAGCCGAGAGTGGCGAAGATGGCGGTGGGCTCGTATCCGCAGTGCGCCATGCAGTTGGCACACCGTGGATCGCGCCCACGACCATAGGAGTCCCACTCGGTCCCCTCGACCAGTTCCTTGTACGTCCGGGCGTATCCGTCGGCCATCAGGTAGCACGGCCGTTGCCATCCGAACATCGAGTACGACGGGATGGCCCAGGCCGTGCACGGGAAGTCGATCCTTCCTTCGAGGAAGTCGAGGAAGAGGGGCGAATGGTTGAACCGCCACCTGCGGCGGTTTCCCCCGGCGAAGGCCTGGCGGAACAGTTCGCGTATCTCTCGTACCCCGAGGAAATGCTCCTGATCCGGGGCCTTCTCGTAGGCATACGCGGGCGAGATCATCATCTGGTCCACGGCCAGGTCATCGTTGAGGTAGTTGAGCACGTCGATGACCGTCTGCGGGCTGTCGGTGGTGAAGAAGGTGGTGTTGGTGGTGACGCGGAAGCCACGCCGCCGGCACTCGCGGACGGCGGCGACCGCCTCGTCGAACACGCCTTCCTTGCACACGGACGCGTCATGGCGCTCGCGCAACCCGTCGATGTGCACCGTCCACGCGAAGTACCGGGAAGGCGTGAACTCGTCGATCTTCTTGGGGATCAGCAGCGCGTTGGTGCAGAGGTAGACGTACTTCCTGCGGGCGACGAGCTCCCGGACGATCTCCGCGATCTGCGGGTGCATAAGCGGCTCCCCGCCCGCGATCGACACCATGGGGGCGCCACTCTCCTCGATGGCGGCCACGGCTTGGTCCACGGGCATGCGCTGCCTCAGGATGTCGGCGGGGTGCTGGATCTTGCCGCAGCCGGCGCACTTGAGGTTGCAGGCGAACAGCGGTTCGAGCTCGACCAACAGTGGAAACTTCGTCCGTCGCCGTAGCCTCTGGTGGAGGACGTAGCCGCCGACGCGCAGGCTCTGGCGTACCGGGATCGTCATGACAGCACTTCCTTCCCATGCGAGAACCGGATGGTCTCCTGGGCGACCCCCCGCACGATCCGGGGATCGACGCATGAGGCCCAGCGCGTGAGGGCCGGGCCGAGGCGCCGCAGCGCGCGGCGGGCCGAAGCGCCGCCTCGTATGGTGGCCAGGCTCAACAGTGGCGCGCCGGGGGTGTCGACGATGACGCGTACCGCCGCCAGCGGGCGACCGGCCGAGGCGGCCGCCAGCGGCCCGGTCTCCATGTCCACCGCGTGCGCGCCACCGGCGGCGAGGCGGGCGCGCTCGGTTCCGGTGACCACGTGGTCGCAGGTCAGCAGCCGCCCGGTACGAGCGGGCAGCCCGGCGCGAACCAGTTCCTCGGCCAGCGACGGCGCCGACGCGCAGGCGAACACGCGGTCCCCGAATAGCACCTCCCTGGCCACCAGCACGTCCCCCGGGCGCAGGCTCGGGTCGAGCGCACCTCCGAACCCCACCACGGCCAGGGCGCCGTACCCTGGCAGATCGCCTGCCGCACTGGCGGCCCGGCATGGTCCGGGCCCGGTACGCATCACTTGGACCTCCTTGGACGCGGCGGCGAGGCCACGCCGGACGGCCCGCGCCTCGATTCCCAGCGCGGTGCAGATCAGCAGGCCGGTCACGACGGCACCTGCGGTGCCCCGGCCGCGTCGCCGGCGCGGGCACGCACGTAACGGCCGAGGGCGCTGATCGGGAAGACGAGGCGATAGAGGTGGTAGTTGATGTAGAAGTCGCCGGGAAATCCGGTTCCGGTGTAATAGGGCTCGTCCCAGGTGCCGTCCGGACGCTGGTGCTCCACCAGCCAACCGACGCCCCTGTCCACGGCGGCCGAGCGGTCCCCGGCGGCGAGCAGGGCCAGCAGTGCCCATGAGGTTTGCGACGGCGTGGACCGCCCGCGTCCGAGCCAGGCGGGGTCGGTGTAGGAACGCAGGTCCTCGCCCCAGCCGCCGTCGTCGTTCTGGTGCTCACGCAGCCACGCGACGGCCCGCCGTACGCAGGCCGCCTCTGGTCGTACGCCGGCCGCGACCAGGGCGGGGATCACCGCCCCTGTGCCGTAGACATGGTTGGCGCCCCAGCGTCCGAACCAGGATCCGTCGGCCTCCTGGGCTCTGAGCAGCCAGACGACGGCGCGCCGCAGGGTCTTCGATCCGGCCGGTCGTTCGTGGGCGAGTGCCTCGACGACGTGGGCGGTGACGTCGGCCGACGGCGGGTCGATGACCGCGCCGAAGTCGCAGAACGGCAGCTTGGCGCACAGCGCGCGGGTGTTGTCGGCGTCGAAGGCCGCGAAGCCGCCGTCGCGTGAGGCCATTCCGGTCATCCAGCGCACAGCCCGGTCGATCGCCGGCCGCGTGCCGGGGCGGTGCGCCCGGCGCAGCGCGAGGACGACCTCGGCGGTGTCGTCGGTGTCGGGGTAGCCGTCGTTGTCGAACTCGAAGGCCCAGCCGCCCGGCGGCAGCGAGGGCCGCCGCACGGCCCAGTCTCCCGGGCCCCTGACCTCCTGGGTGAGCAGCCAGTCCGCGGCCTCGGCGACGGCCGGGTGGCCGGGGGCGATGCCCGCGTCGAGAAGCGCGTTGACCGCCAGCGCGGTGTCCCACACCGGTGACTGGCAGGCCTCCAGCCTGCGGCCCCTGTCGTCCCTGATCGTGAACCGGTCCAGTCCCTGGATTCCCCTGCGCATGACGGGATGGTCGGCGTGGTACCCGGACAGGTCGAGCGCGATCAGGGAGTAGACCCAGGGCGGCTGGATACCGCCCCAGGAGCCGTCGGCCTCCTGCCGCGCCACGATCCACTCGGCGGCACGCCTGAGCGCAGCGTCTCGTGTGCCCTTCACCGGGTTGCGCTCGTAGCGGTGCAGAAGCCGGTCCAGGGCGCGGAACGCTCCGTCCCAGCCCAGGCCCGCACGCGGCCGTACGGTGCGTCCGGTGCGCAGCTCGGCGAGGTCGAACGGGAGCGGGCGCACGGGCCGGTGCGCGCTGACCACGGTGAGCGGGACGATCGTCTGGCGGGCCCAACAGGCCCAGTCGTAGACGTTGAGCGGGAACCACGACGGCAGGAACATCATCTCCGGGGGAAGGACGGGCAGTTCCTCCCACGGCCACTGACCGAACATGGCCAGCCAGATCCGGGTGAACACCCGTGCCGCCTCCACGCCGCCGGCCTGCCGGACGAACGCGGCGGCGGCGCGCATGTGCGGGGCATCGGCCTGGTCGCCGGCGAGCCGCAGCGCGGCGTAGGCCTCGACGGTGGTGGACAGGTCGGGTGGGCCGCCGTGAAAGTTGGCCCAGGTCCCGTCCGTGCGTTGCTCGGATCGGATCCAGCGGGCCGTCTCGAAGGTGTCCTGCCGGCCCCGGATGCCGAGGAACTCGCGCAGGAGCAGGTCCTCGGCGTCCATCGTTACGTTCGTCCGCAGTTCGCCCTTCCACCATCCCTGCGGAGAGCGCAGGCCGATCAGGTGGTCACACGCCGCGTCGAGGGCCAGATCGGCGCCGGACGCCGACGTGGGCCTGGAGGCGTCGAGTGTGGTCATGTCAGCCGTCCCGGCATGGCCTCTGGCTCGGCAGGGGCCGGCCCGGTCGTCCGCGCGGCCTGCCGCCGAAGGCGCCGCCCGGCCGGGGTGCGGACGATCTGCTCGCAGCGCCTGTAGGCGTGGGAGGCGGTCACCGGGTCGTCTGCCTTGCCGAGAGAACCTGGAGCCAGGCGGCCAGCCATCGGCCCCGGCCGGGGCGGACGGCCTGCCCGAGCACGTCATGAGCGGACCGCTCCAGCGCGGTCACCGTGGCCTGGCCTCCCGCGATGTAGCCCGCGACCGCCATGCGGGCGTACCCCGTCAGCGAGCCGACGAGCGGACGGCCGTCTTCCAGCAGCCGTGCGGCTCGCGCGACCTGCAGGGACACCACGCGGCGCAGCCCCGCCGAAGTGACGCCACCGGCCAGGTCGCCCTCCTCGCAGTTGGATTCGCGCAGGTCCTTCCCCGGTAGGTAGACACGGCCCCGCCGGTAGTCCTCACCGACGTCCTGGCAGTGCTCGATGATCTGCAACGCGGAGCACACCCGGTCCGACAGCGAGAGCCGATGGGGAGCCGCCATACCGAACACGTGCAGCACGATGTGCCCGACGGGGTTCGCCGAGAGCTCGCAGTAGCCGAGCAGGTCGTCGAAGGTGTCGTAACGGGTGACCGTCTGGTCGCGCCGGTTGGCCTCCACCAGCCGGTGGAACGGCTCGGCCGGGATCACGCACGTCTCGACGGCCCGAGCGAGCCCGCCGACGGCCGGCAGGCGCGGAGTGGACCCGGCGTACAGGCGAAGCAGATCGGAGTCGACGGCGTTCAGCAGCCGCAGCCGGTCGGCCGGCTCGGCCTCGTCGCCGATGTCGTCCACGAATCTGGCGAACCCGTACACCGCCCAAAGGTGCTCGCGGTGCCGGCGCGGCAGCACCCGCAAGGCCACCGGGAAATTCTCGCGGCCGGCCTTCGATATGACGTCGTTCCCGCGATCCTGCCGCGATGACATCCCTGTTCGATTTCCATCGGCCTATGTCGCAAACAGAACGGCGCCGTCCGACGGCATCTATTGCCCCGCGTTGGCGGGGAATTTATGCCGTCCGGAGCCTTCCACGTCATCCGCGATGACAGGCCCACGTTTTCGTGTCGCGCGCATGAGGCCGAAAGGCGGTTTGACGGCATGGGCGGGCGGAGAGGGGGATTTCAAGCCGTATCAAGGAGGAGCGCAGTGGTCAGCCCGTCGCGGCGTTCCCGGGGCATGACGACCCTCGGCGGCCGTCCCTGCGACGCCATGGTCACGCAACGGCCCGACCCACAGTCCCATGGAACGGCAGCGGTCCACCAGCACCGGCAGGGCGCCGAGCCCCGATCGCCAGGAGCCGGGCGCCGAGGTGTGGTCGGAGTCGTGGAGCAGCAAGGTCGCGCCGCCGCGCAGTCCGGGCGCCATGGCCGCCAGCACAGAAGCCGGGCTCGCGGTGACGGTCCAGTCCTTGCCCCACGCGGTCCACAGCACCGGGCGCAGCCCTCGCGCGGCGGCCGCGACCAACGTCTCGGCGCTCAGCACGCCGTACGGCGGCCGGTACCACGCCGGACTCGCGCCGGTGACCGCGCGCACGAGCGCGGATGCCCGGCCGATCTCGTTGGTGACACGGCCCGGGCACATCATCAGGGCGTTGACGTGCCGCCAGCCGTGCACGGCCATCTCGTGCCCGTCCGCGACGATGCGCTGCCCAAGCGCGGGGTGGCGTTCGAGCATCTCACCGAGTACGAAGAACGTGGCCCGGCACCCGAGCCGTTCGAGCTCGTCGAGGAAGCGCGGGGTGGAACGGGGGTCAGGTCCGTCGTCGAAGGTCAGCGCCACATGATCGGCGCTTCCCACGCCCGCCAGGCCGGGCAGCCGGCGCCGTACGGCGGGCAGCCAGGTCCCCGCCGGGGCGGCGTGCAGCAGTGCCAGCCCCGCCAGAGCCGTCGACAGCGCGGCGGGTCGCATCCTCTCAGGCCCGACGGATACCGATGGTGACGGCGGGGCGACGCGTGCTGATCCTCAGCGCGGGCATGGGCGCCGGCCATGACGCGGTCGCCGCCGAGCTGGCCCGGCGGCTGGCCGCCGATGGTGCCGAGGCTGAGATCATCGATGTCCTCCGGTTGCTCCCGCTGCGGCTCGGCCCGATGCTGCGGTGGGGATACCAATGGGTGATCAGGCACGCGCCGTGGCTCTATGAGGCCACCTACCAGCTCTTCTTCGTCGCCAAACGGGCGCCGTCGACATCGCCGCTGACGATCCTCGCGGCGGCTCCCCTTGGCCGCCTGGCCGGCCGTCACCGGCCCGACGAGGTCATCTCGACCTTCCACCTGGCCGCCCAGGTGACAGGGCGGCTCAGACGGCGCGGCCGGCTCCGGGCGCCGAGCACGGTGCTGGTAACCGACTTCGCCGTGCACCGGCTGTGGCTCCATCCGGGCAACGATCGCTACCTCTGCCCGAACCCCGCCATGACCGGGCACATCACCGCCATGACCGGACGGCCGGCCCTGTGCACGGCCCCCGTCGTACGACCGAGGTTCCGGCCGCCTGCCGCCGAGTGCGCGAGGACACGAGCCCGGATCGGCGCGGACCCCGGTGACCTGCTGGTCCTGGTGTCCGCGGGTTCGTGGGGAGTGGGAGCCGTGCGCGAGACCGCGCGTATCTTGGTCCGATCCGGCCGCTACAGGCCGGTCGTCCTGTGCGGGCGCAATGCCCCGCTCCGGGCACGTCTGGGCGATGACGGGATGGTGCTGGCGCTCGGCTGGCGCGACGACGTGCCGGAACTCATGTCGGCGGCCCACGCGCTGGTCGACAACGCCGCTGGGCTCACCTGCGTGGAGGCCTTCGCGGCCGGGCTACCCGTCGTCTCCTACCTGCCCATCCCGGGTCACGGCCGCGACGGCGCGCTCGCGATGGCACGGGCGGGGCTCAGCGTTCACGCCCCGGACGCCGCGGCCCTCCTCGGCGCGCTGGACCGGCTGCGGGACGAACCGCGACGTCACCTCCAGATCACCCGGGCGTCGGCTCTGTTCACCTCGATCCCGGCCGAGGCCGCTCTCATGTCCGCTCCGGTGGACCTTCCACCGCTCGGACCACCGGGGTCATGAGGTGGTTCCCTGGCGCAGGTGCAGCCTGGCCAGGCGGGCCGCGTGGAGTCCGCTGCGCACGGCTCCCTCCATCGTGTCGGGCCAGCCTGTGTCGGTCCACGCGCCGGCGAGGTACAGACCGGGCCACCGGGTGCCGGCCGCAGGACGCAGCGCGCCGCTGCCCGGCCCCTGGCGGAAGGTGCCGCGTCGTTCTTTGGTGACGAAGAAGTCGGTGAGCCGTGCCCGCCATTCGCCGGGGAACAGCCGCTGCAGTGCGGGGACGAACTCGGCTTGGATCCTCGCGGCGGGCATGTCGATCCATCGGTCCGCCGCCGACACCGAAACCGTGAGGTACTGCCCCCTGTTCAGCCCTGCGACGCGGGTCTTGTCGAAGACCCACTGCACGGGCGAGTCCACGACGGCGGCGAACGGGATGTCGGTGACGGGACGGTCGTAGATGGTGTGCACGTTGACGATCGGGCTGGACCCCAGACCGCTCCAGCCGTCCCGTTCGGGCACCGCCTCATGGGGGACGAGCTTGGCGGCCTGCTCGTGGGGCGTCGCCAAGATGACCGCGGACGCCGCGATCCGGGCGCCGTCCACGACGATCGCCGGGCCCGGCACGACGGCCGTGACCTTCGCCGACAGGCGCACCTCACCACCACGTCGCCGGATGGCGGCCTGGGCGGCGGTTCCGTGCAGGTCGCCGAGAGGTACGGCCGGAATGCCGATGTCGGCGGCGTCGGCCCGCCCGAGCAGAGCGGTCTTGAACACTTTCACCGCCGCTCCAAGAGAGGCCTCCTCGATGCCGACGTTCAGGGCCGCCACCGCGAAGAGTTCCCAGAGCGCTGCTCGGGCGGGGCCGCGCTGCCCGTGTGAGGTCAGCCAGCTGCCCAGATCGATCCGGTCGAGTGCCGGGTCGGCGGGGTCGAGCCCGGCCAGCGCGAGGGAGGCGCGCACCGCGCGCAACCTGTCAGCCGGTCCCAGCAGGGAGTAGGTCGCAAGGGCGGGCACCAGATGGAGTGGTCCTGGCACGGCGGCCCGGCGCAGACGCCCGGCACGGCCCGTCGGGGTAAGGACCCGGATGTCGAACCGGTTTTGCAGGTGCACCCGGTCGGCGCCGCCGATCCTGTGGAGCAGGCCCCGATACGCCGTGCAGCATCGCAGGAACACGTGCTGGCCGTTGTCCACGATCAAGCCGTCGCGCTCGAACGAATGAGTGGCGCCTCCCAATCTCGGGCGTGCCTCGTACAGCGTCGCCGCACAGCCCGCTTCCGCCAGGGCGACCGCGGCGGCGATGCCCGCGAGTCCGCCACCCACGATCGCGACCGGCGCCACCGGCGAGCCGCTCACCTGCCGGCTCCCGCCAGTGCTCGCGCCGCCACCATCGCCTTCCGCCACGCGGGAAGCGTTGATCTGGCGGTCAGCGCCTGGACGGGGTGGACGGCGATGCGGTCGAGCAGGGACCTGTAGATGCCGGCCATCGCGGCGGTGCACGCCGCGCTGCGCCGGTCGAGCAGGGGTAGCAGGCGTGTACCCCGGTGGTACCAGTCGCGTGCCCGTTCGGCTTCGAACCGAAGCAGCGTGGCAAGCCGCTCGGGTGGATCGGTGAACCTCCCGCGAGAGTCGATGTCCAGCGTGCATCCGAACCGTTCCAGGTCCTCCGACGGCAGGTAGACGCGTCCGGCGAGACGGTCCTCGCGCACGTCCCGAAGGATGTTCGTCATTTGCAGCGCCACGCCCAAGGCGTCGGCCAGCGGGGCGGCCACCTCGGGATCCTCGGCTCCGAAGACGCCGAGCGAAAGGCGCCCGACCGATCCGGCGACGCACCGGCAGTAGGCCAGCAGGTCATCGAAGCTCTCGTACGTCGCACCGCGCACGTCAGCCGCGCACCCATCGATCAGCTCTTCGAACGCCGCGAGCGGGATAGGGTACCGGCGGGCCGCGTCGACGAGGGCCACCAGGACGAGGTCACCCTCGTCGGGACGTGAACCACGAAGCGCGGTACGCGCGTCGGCCAGACGGGCGAGCCGCTGGTCGGCGGGCCCGTCGGTGTCACCGATGTCGTCGATCCGGCGGGCGAAGTCGTACACGGCGCTCAGTGCCCGGCGTTTGGGCGGCGGCAGCAGCCGGATGCCGTAGGAGAAATTGCGCGCCCGGACACGGACGATCTGCTCGCAGCGCCTGTAGGCATGGGACGCGGTCACCGGGTCGCCTCCTTGTCGCAAGAACGGTGCGGCCATGCGGCGACCCGGCGGACAAGCGGGGCGACTCGACGGCGTCCAGCAGCCGCAGCCGACCCCCCGGCTCGCCTCACCACCGGTCTCGCCTACGAAGCGCGCGAACCCGTAGATTCCAGAAGGCTGCCGAGGTACCCGCGCGGCAGCGACCGTAAAGCCACCGGGGAATATCGCGGGCGGCCTTGGACATGACCTCCCGTATGCAATCCCGCCGCGTGGACACCGCTACGGAATTTCCACCGGCAGTCGTGGCAAAACAAGAGACGCGGAGCCTGCCCATGTTTATTGCGCCGTCCCGCCGAACAATTTACGCGCGGCGGTGATCTTGCGTTCAGGTCGCCGGTCATCGACCTCGTTCACCTCGGGTCCGTCCGAGGCGGCTCTCATGCCCGCGTCGGGGCGTCTTGTGACCGAGCCCGGATGGAAGCGACTTGGCGAGCCGGAAGCTGCCATAAATGATCAAAGTGATGCCTGTGGCTTCGAGCAGGATCCAGTGGCCCGTGCGGACATGTTCTCCGAACATCGTGGTGCCGTAGAGAATGCCGGCCACAGGGTCGCTGACGGTCAGTGCCGGCTGTGCGGCCACCAGGGGGCCGCTATGCAGCGCGTTCTGCAGCAGGAACAGGCTGCACAGACCAGCGACCACCATCGCGTACAACTGCCAGGAGGCGGGCAACGCGGCCGGATCGCGCTGGAAGACCGAAGTGCTCTCCTTGATGAAGGTGGCGGTGAAGGCGAACCCGACACCGGTGGCCACCCCGAGGGCGGCGGCCCGGCCGGCACCCGTGAACAGTCGTGCCACCATCACCAGCCCGATGACGGTGCCGATGGTCACGACGGTGGCCATCACCCATTCTGCCGAGGTGGGGGTCTGCCGTCCCGGGCCGGGCGCGGCACTGACGAGGAACACACTCACCCCGACGGTCACCGTCCCCACCGCCAGCCAGGATCGCCGATCGAGTTTCACGCCGAACATCCATGACAGCAGGACCATGGTGAACGGGAGTTCGATGACGAGAACAGGTTGCACAAGAGCCAGGGCTCCGACCGACAGCGCGGCGGCCTGGAAGAGGAATCCTCCGACGAGCGCGGCGATTCCCCCAAGCCACACCGGGTCGCGGACCAAGGCCAGGACGAGGGCCGGCCGGAATGCCTTGTCCTTGGGTACCGACCGTGCCGCGCGACGTTGCAGCACCGAGGCGGTCGCGTTGCCGGCCGCGGCGAGCAACGCCAGCACCACGGAGATCATTGAGCCCCCTCGTCCCGGGAGATCGTGATGATCACCAGAAGCGCCCCTCTCCGATCTCCGGTTCGACAGGACGGGCGCAGGGACAGGGGATCCCCTGCTTGATCACCAGTGCCCGGACGCCTGGGTGGTCTCGTCGGCGAGCTCCTGGTGAGCAACCATCAACCCATCCCTTCCCCCAACACCGGCTTCACATCTGACCTGCCGGAGTATCGCTCCCTCCCCCCTGTTCCAGCAGGAACTCGGCAGTGAGAGCAGCTGAACCCCACAGGCACGGAGAGCGCGGGCCAAGGCGTTCATGCGCCGTGATTTCCGAAAGATTTCGGGATTACAACATGGGCCTTTTCTCTCGTGGAGAGCTTTACTAACATAATGTTTCGTTGTTGAACCGAAAATTTTCGGGGGCGATCCCGAGGGAGTTCGATGAAACGTTTCCTGATCGTCGGTGCCACCGCGCTCATGCTGGCCGGCGCGCTGAGCGCCGTGCCTGTTCTCGCGGACGGGCGGCACCCCACGATCGCCGAGCAGAGCCTTCGCACGCTCGCCGCCCGCCACGACCTCGCCATCGGCACCGCGGTCGACATGGACGCACTGCACGACGCGGCCGATCCGCAGTACCGCGCGCTCGCCGCGTCGCAGTTCTCCACTGTCACCGCTGAGAACGTCATGAAGTGGGAGGTGCTCGAACCCACCCGGGGCGTGTACAACTGGGGTCCGGCCGACGAGTTGATCGACTTCGCCCGCAGGAACAAGCAGCAGGTCCGCGGGCACGTGCTGGTCTGGCAGAACCAGCTGCCGACCTGGCTCACCCAGGGCGTCAGCGACGGGACGATCAGCGACGCGCGACTCCGTGACATCCTGCGCGATCACATCACCGCCGTCGTCAAGCACTTCAAGGGCAAGATCTGGCAGTGGGACGTCGTCAACGAGGCGGTCAGCGACCCGTGGGACAGCCCGTCGTCGATCCACCTGAAGGGCTTCTGGGCGCAGCACCTCGGCCCCGGCTACATCGCCGACGCCTTCCGCTGGGCCCGCGCCGCCGACCCGGGCGCCCTGTTGTTCTACAACGACTACAACATCGAGGCGTTCGGCGACCGCGGCCCCTCCGACAAGACCTGGTACGTCTACACCATGGCCAAGCAACTGCGCGCGAGCGGCGTCCCCATCGACGGCGTCGGCAGCCAGGGGCACCTCGGCACCCAGTACGGGAACATCGACGCCTTCCAGGTGCTCGAAGCGCTCGACGCCTTCTCCGATCTCGGGCTCGCCACGGCGTTCACCGAGGTGGACGTGCGTAGCCAGATGACCGACGGCGTGCGTGCGGGCGACTCCAACGAGATCAATCCCCGCCTCCAGGCGTCGGCGTCGAACTACAGCGTGCTCCTGCAGGCATGCCTTGCCAACCGGCACTGCCTGTCCTACACCGTCTGGGGATTCAGCGACAGGCACTCCTGGGTGCCCGGCTGGTTCTCCGACCCCCCGGAGGGCATGGCCACCCTGTACGACGAGTCCTACCGGCCCAAGCGCGCCTACAACGCCGTCAAGGCCGACCTGGCCTTCGCCGGGCCGCCCTACGTCCTGCCGAGGATCCCGCAGAAGCCCCGACGATGAGCGACGCCGGGGCATCCGCCGGCTCGGATGCCCCGCGCGGCCACTCAGGGGCATGAGGAGGCAGTGCTCGCACCACTGGTTCCTCCGCTGGTAGATCAGGTACTTCTCGCGCATCTCGGCGAACGCCTTGAGCGCGTCGGCCCAGCCGGCCTCGACCTCGTCCGGGCCCTTCCCGGCGTCGATGTCGGTCCGGACCTGGGTCGAGCCGGTCATCTTGTCGATCCAGTACGGCCGGCCGCGGTGGACAGCACGGTCCGCCGGGAGAAGAGCTGGCCCATGCGCCGTCATGATCATGTCGGCGCCCGCGGCGGTGCCGGCCCGGAACGGCGGCGCGTCGATCCGCTCCCACTGCTCCTTCGTGTGGAAGATCCACGGCACGCCGGTATGGCTGTCGGTGACCGTGTCGCCGTGGCCCGGGAAGTGCTTCAAGGTCGCCGAGACGCCGCCCTGTCGCAGACCGCGGACGGAGGCTCGCGTCAGGGCTGACACGAGCTCGGTGTTCTCCCCGAACGAGCGGACGCCGATCACCGGGTTGCCCGGGTTGATGTTGACGTCGGCGACCGGCGCGTAGTCCTGGTTGATGCCGAGCGCGGCCAGCTCCCGGCCGGTGACCATCCCCGTGGTGAGCGCCCTGCCCGCGCTGCGGGTCGCCCCCAGCGCCATCTGCCCGGGGAACGCGGTGAACGGCTCGTCCAGCCGGTAGACGGCGCCGTGCTCCTGGTCGGTGGCGATCAGGAGCGGAATCCTCGCCGGCTGCGCCAGCGCCGCCCGCTGCAGGTCGTTGGACAGCCCCGCCGTCTTGACGGGGTCGTTCAAATTGTTCGCCCACCGGAAGTAGAGGATCGCGCCGAGCTTGTACTTGGCGAGGAGGTCGTCGCCGTTCTTGACGTCAGGCCCGTACATCGCCTGGTTCGCGGCCACGTCGGCCGGGTTGGTCGTGTCCCCGCTCTCGCCGTAGACGTCCGCCACGAACAGTTGCCCGACCTTCTCCTCAAGGCTCATGTTCGCGATCTTGTCGAGGATCCGGGGATCCTTCCCCTCGTCAGCGTGCACGGCCGGCGCCGCCCCCGTCCCGAGAACCACCGCCGCCGCCAGAGCCAGTAACCGCCGGTAACGCATCTGTCCTCCAACCCCTCGCATGTAGGTAAATTTCATGCAAGGTCGCCGCGTTGCCTGGAAGTTACTTACATCCGATCGGATGGTCAACGCTTTCTCGATGGAAACTTCGCCCGTCGCCGACCGGTCCCATAACACGGTGGTAGGGGTGAACTGGCGTATCCCCAGCCGGGCCCGCCGCGCTTACGTTGGCGGGAGCCCCACCCGAGGACTCCGTCGATCACCGGCCTGTCCGCGCCGGCGATCCTTCCGGTGTGCCTCGCGGTGGTCACCCCCCAACCGAGGAGACCCCGATGCGCATGTCACGGTTCCTCCGCGCCGTCCCGGCCCTGCTCCTGGGACTCGCCTTCCTGTCCACCGTGCCGCCCGCTCAGGCGGACGCGCACACCGGCGCCGGCTCGACGGCGAGCGCCGTGCGCGTGCTCCGGTACGACGCGACCCGCGCCGCCGAGTTCCGCACCGTGATGGACCAGGCCGCCCAGGTTTGGAACGCCAGCGTCACCAACGTCCGGCTCGTGGCGGGCACGCCCGCCGACTTCGTGGTGCTCGCCGACAACGGCTGGCCCCGCACGAGCGTCGCCGGCCTGGGCCGGGGCACGATCTGGATGGGCAGGGAGGCGACCGCCCAGGGCTATTACCCCCTGCGCATCGCCACCCATGAAATCGGCCACATCCTCGGGCTGCCCGACCGGCGCACCGGCCGCTGCACCGACCTGATGTCCGGTTCCAGCGCCCCGGTGAGCTGCACCAACGCCAACCCCAGCTCGGCGGAGCGTAGCGAGGTCAACGCCAACTTCGGCGGCTCCACCCCGCTCGTCGAATTCGACAAGCTCTACATCGACCGCCCGGACGCCGCCGGCAGCCTGGTCCCGGCACCGTAGCGCGGAGCCACCGGCCCCCGGAGTGGCGTTGCCACGCGCCTGGACGCGGGGCCGGCGGCGACGATCGATCGGGTCAGGCGATCGGAGCGAGCGGTGTTCAGACAGGAGTACGAGCGATATTCAGACGGAGTAGACATGGTCGCTGATAAGGCGGGCCGCCCCCACGACCCCGGCGGTGTCGTTCAGTTCCGAAAGGACGATGGGAAGATCGCCGGTGGCCAGGGGCAGCGACCGGCGGTAGACGACGCTTCTAATCTCGGCGAGCAGCAAGTGGCCCAGCCGGGCCACCCCGCCCGCGATGATCAATAGCCCCGGGTTGAAGAAGCTGACCAGGCCCGCCAGGACCTGGCCTATGCGGTGCCCGCCGTCCCTGATGAGCTGAACCGCCGCGGAGTCGCCCTGTGCGGCGGCCGCCGCGACGTCCTCGGCCGACAGCGTCCCGGCGGCCGCCAGCCGTTCCGCCAGGTACGGCGAGGCGCCCGAGCTCGCCACCGCCTGCGCCTGGCGGGCCAGGGCCGCACCGCCGGAATAGGCTTCCAGGCAACCGGTGTTGCCGCACGCGCACACCGGGCCGAGCTGGTCGACGCAGATGTGCCCGATGTCGCCCGCGCTGCCGGACACGCCGCGATAGATCTTGCCGTCGACCACGATGCCGCAGCCGATGCCGGTGCCTATCTTCACGAGCAGGAAGTCCCCCACCTGACGGGCCAGCCCGGCGTGCAGCTCCCCGAGTGCCATGATGTTGACGTCGTTGTCCAGCATGGCCGGGCAGCCGAGCTCCTGGCTGACCGTCTCGCGCACCGGGTACCGGTCCCAGCCCGGCATGATCGGCGGCACGACCGGGACCCCTTCGGCGAAGCTCACCGGGCCGGGCACCCCGATCCCGGCGCCGTGGAGCTGCGTGAACACCCCCTGCTCGCGCAGCTTCCCGGCGAGGACAAGCACCCGGTCGAGCACATGGGCCGGGCCGGACCGGATGTCGCACGGCTCGGTCACGTGGCCGAGCACGCGCAGCTCGCCGTCCGTGACGGCGACGTCGACCGAGGTCGCTCCAACGTCGATCCCCGCGAACCGGGTGTCGCGCGACAGCCGTACCAGGCCCGAGCGGCGGCCACCCCGGGAGGCCGCGAGACCATCGGTCTCGGCCAGCCCCAGCCCGACGAGCTGGTCGAGGGCGGCGTTGAGCTTCGAACGCGACATCGGCCAGGGGTGCGGGTACGCGACGCCGGGCGGCGGCGCCGGGGAGCCCGGCGTGGGATCCGCAGTGAGATCCGCCAGCTCGGCCCGCGAGCGGGGCCCATCACGCATCAGGCGCAGCAGCGCCGCCTGATGCGAGTCCTCCGGCCGGTTCGTCTTCACCTGCCACTCCTGGAGTAAGCGCTTGCTCGGTGTAGGCATTCGGGTGGAACGTACCGCGCTTTCGCCTATGCCGGGAAGAGCTTTCGCCGGAGTGCTCGCTATTTTCGCTGAGATAATCAAAAGCAAGTGGGTGATCAGAGTCCGGAATCCGCGCCCCGGTTGGCCCGTCCGGCCGTCGTCGCAGGCAGAGACGTAATCAGCCGAAGCCGGCGATGGAGCTTTCCCTACGACCCGGGGAGTTTCGTCCCCCAGGTCGAAATCCTGTTCGGTGCGCCGGGCCGGGCCGTCTCGCCCGCCGGCACGCCGGTACCGCCGCGGTGGGGCTCCGGGCGTGAGCCACGACCGGTTCCGGGTGACCACCTGCCGCTTCTCTGTGCCGCGAGGCTGGAGTTTCGAGTAACCACGCTGGACTTTTGTCGCAGAAGGCGCAAAGTCCTGTGGAGCCGACCGTAACCTATGGACAGTATGTACGTAACATTCTAGGCTCACACCAGAACAAGCCGTAAAGATGGCGAAAGTTCAGGAGGTGCAGCGATTTGCGACCGCAGCACCGCACTTTTCGTCTCCTGCGCCACGAAGGTCACTGTCCGCGGCAGATATCGGCGGCCGGGTCGCACCGCTGCGCGTGCGCGCGCCCGTCGAGCCGGAGCGGCTGGGAGCGAACCACCTCGCCCATGGCGCTTGGCACCGTGCCGCGGCGGCCGGGGCAGGCGCGCGGGCTATATCGATCATGCCCCCAGCGCGTCCACCCGCCACCGCCTGACGGCTTGCCCCGACCCCGCAGCGCTCGAAGGCGAGGTGACTCACACCCTCTGACAGAGACCTGTTGACTGTTCTACCTACAGCGGTACACATTTGTCCGAACGACGTCGCTGACGGATTCCCATACCTCTCCGCGTCGTTGGCGTGATCGGCGCACGCCTGTCTGGACTCGTACGACAGGAAGCGAGACCAACCGATCATGTTACGAAAACTGGCCTCATGTGTGGCCGTACTGACGGCCGCCCTGAGTCTGGCCCCTCCAGCACAGGCCGCACCGAAGGCCGCGGCGCTCGCGGCGCCCGGCTACACCCAGGTGACGCTGGCCAAGGGCGTGGCGGAGACCGGCGAGCCGATGGGCCTGACCGTCCTGCCCAACCGGGGCGTGCTGCACACTTCGCGTGACGGCACGATCCGCTACACCGACGTGCTCGGCAACACCAAGGTGGCGCTCACCATCCCGGTGTACACGCATGACGAGGAGGGCCTGCAGAGCATCAAGGCCGACCCGAACTTCGCGTCGAACCGGTGGGTGTACGTCTACTACGCGCCTCCGCTGTCCACCCCGGGCGGCGACGCCCCGGCCAACGGGACGCCGGCCCAGTTCGCCCCGTTCAACGGGGTGAACCGGCTGGCCAGGTACACGGTCAACGCGGACAACACCATCAACGCGGCCTCCGCGGTCACCATCCTCGACGTCGCCACCAGCCGCGGCATGTGCTGCCACGTGGGCGGCGACATCGACTTCGACGCGGCCGGCAACCTCTACCTGTCCACAGGTGACGACACGAACCCGTTCGAGTCGAGCGGATACACGCCGATCGACGAGCGGGCCGACCGCAACCCGGTCTACGACGCGCAGCGCAGCGCCGGCAACAGCAACGACCTGCGGGGCAAGGTGCTGCGCATCAAGCCGAGCGCGGCCGGCGGCTACACCATCCCGGCGGGCAACATGTTCGCGCCCGGCACGGCGAATACCCGGCCCGAGATCTACGCGATGGGATTCCGCAACCCGTTCCGCATGAGCGTGGACAGGGCCACCGGCACCGTCTACCTCGGTGACTACGGTCCCGACGCGGGCACCGCGGACGCGGGCCGCGGTCCCGCCGGCTCGGTCGCGTTCGAGCGGATCACCCAGCCCGGCTTCTACGGCTGGCCGTACTGCTCGCAGTACAACGCGCCGTACGTCGACTTCACGTTCCCGAACGGACCCTCGGGCGCCTCGTTCAACTGCGCCGGCGGGCCGGTGAACAACTCGCCCAACAACACCGGCATCACCCAGCTCCCGGCCTCGCGCGCGGCCTGGCTGCCCTACGGCGGCGGCCAGGACCGGCAGGAGCTTTGCTGCGGCAGCCTGTCTCCGATGGGCGGCCCGGTTTACAACTACGACGCCGCGCTGAACTCGGACGTGAAGTTCCCGGCGTCGATGAACGGCAAGGTGTTCATCGGAGAGTTCGGCCGACGGTGGATCAAAGCGGTCACCCTGGCCTCCGGCGGCGCGGTGGGCACGATCGAGGCGTTCCCCGCCTACACCGGCACCCAGGTGATGGACATGGAGTTCGGGCCGGACGGCGCGTTGTACGTGCTCGACTACGGCACCGGCTGGTTCGGCGGCGACGCCAACTCGGCCCTGTACAGGATCGAGTACAACACAGGCGGCGGCCGGGCCCCGATCGCGGTGGCCAGCGCCAACCCGACGTCCGGGAACGCGCCGCTCACCGTGCAGTTCAGCTCGGCCGGGACCACCGACCCGGATGGCGACCCGATCACCTACGCCTGGGACTTCCAGACCAACGGCAGCACCGACTCGACCGCGGCCAACCCGACGTTCACCTACACCGCCAACGGCACGTACACGGCGACGTTGACGGTGAGCGACAACACCGGCCGCAGCGCCACGGCGAGCGTCACGATCGACATCGGTAAGCCGACGGTCACGCTCAACCTCCCGGTCAACGGGCGGGTGTTCAGCTTCGGCGACGCGATCCCGTTCCAGATCACCGTCAGCGATCCGAACGCCCCGACCATCGACTGCAGCCGGGTGAAGATCACCTACATTCTCGGCCACGACAGCCACGGTCACCCGATCACCAGCGCGACCGGGTGCTCGGGCACCATCCAGACCACCGTGGACGGTGAACACGACGCCGCCGCGAACATCTTCGGCGTCTTCGACGCGGAGTACACCCCCGTCGGCTCGACCACGTCCGTCCACGCGCCGCAGGCCGTCCTGCAGCCGCGGACCCGCCAGGCCGAGCACTACAGCGCCCAGCAGGGCGTGACGGTCGTCGCCAAGGCCTCCGCCAACGGCGGCAACGCGGTCGGGTACATCGAGAACGGGGACTGGATCTCGTTCACGCCGTACAACCTGACCGGGGTCACGTCCTTCACGGCGCGGGTCGCGTCGGCGGGCGTCGGCGGCACGATCACCCTGCGGGCCGGTTCGGCGACCGGGACGGTGGTCGGCACGGCCACGGTCGCGCCGACCGGCGGCTGGGAAACCTGGACCAACGTCACCGGCACCGTGACGCCGCCGTCCGGGACGACGAACCTGTTCCTGGTCTTCACCGGCGGCACGGGCTCGCTGTTCGACCTCGACTCGTTCTCGTTCACCAGCGGCGGCACTGGGCCGCCTCCCACGGGGACCAACCTCGCGCTGAACAAGCCGGCGACGGCCTCCAGCGTGGAGTCGGCCGCCTACCCGGCCTCGGCCGCGGTGGACGCCTCGGCGACCACCCGGTGGTCGAGCGCGTTCTCCGACCCGCAGTGGATCCAGGTCGACCTGGGCGCCACCTACACCATCAACCGGGTGCGCCTGGTCTGGGAGGCAGCCTACGGCTCGGCATACCAGATCCAGACCTCGCCCAACGGCACCACCTGGACCACCGCCCGATCAGTGACCGGCGGCAACGGCGGCGAGGACGACAACACCGGCCTGAACGCCTCCACCCGATACGTACGCATCTACGGCACCGCCCGAGGTTCGGCGTACGGGTACTCCCTGTTCACCTTCGAGGTCTACGGAAGCTGAGCACCACGGCGGGCCGGGCGCCGCGCGGCCCCGGCCCGCCCTCTCAGGCAGCGCCGCCGCCCTCGGCCGGCGCTGACCATGACAAGCGCGTACTCGGGCATTCGCCTATGGGTCCTGGTCGGTCACCGAACCGGCCGGGACTTTTCCTTTGCGCGGATGGGCGGCCGCAGGCCGAACTCGTCCCCGTGCGCCCGCAAAATCGGTTGATCGGGGAGCAACAGGCTTGGAATGTAAAGGCAACGCCTGCGGCTGCGGCTGCGGCGTGTCCCTGTTCGTCGCGGCCCCTCAGCGCCCTCCGCCCCGTCCACCGCGCCGATCCGCGCTGACTCGTAAGGAGTGCCCTATTTCATGCCTCCCGACGGTAAAGACGCCGACCCTGCCCCTATTTCCCCAGAAAGGCCCCGTAGTGGGAGAGCTCGGTCGCTTCGGCGGCTCACGCCTTACCTCCGCCCCTACGTCCTGCGCCTGATCCTCATCTGGCTCGCCACCATGGCGGGCCTCGCCACCAGCATCGCGATCCCGCTGGTGGGCAAGGAGATCATCGACGGCCCGGTCGGCCACGGCCGCGGCGACGCACTCCTCCCACTCGGACTGCTCGCGCTGGCCCTCGGCGCCACCGAGGCGTTCCTGACCTTCGTACGCCGGTGGTCGCAGACCAAGGCGGTGCTCGGGCTGGAGACGGCGATCCGCGACGATCTCTACCGGCACCTGCAGCGGCTGCCGATGAGCTTCCACGGCGACTGGCAGTCGGGCCAGCTGCTGTCCCGCGCGACGACCGACCTGTCCACCATCAGGCGGTTCTCGGGGTTCGGCCTGCTGTTCCTCGTCATGAACATCGTGCAGTTGATCACCGTGACCGTGCTGCTGCTGCGGATGTACTGGCCGCTCGGCCTGCTCATCGTGGCGGCCGCGGTGCCCATCTTCGCCGTGTCGCTGCGGTTCGAGAAGAAGTACCGCCGCATCTCCCGCCAGGTGCAGGACTTGCAGGGCGACGTCGCCACCTATGTCGAGGAGGCGGCGCTCGGGATCCGTACGGTCAAGGCGTTCGGGCGCAGGCCGCATGTGTTCGCCGAGTTCGACGCCTCCGCGCGCAAGATCTACCGGGTCTCGATGGGCAAGGTGCGGCTGGCGTCCCGCTTCTTCACGTTCCTGGAGGTGATCCCGAACGTCACCCTGGCCATGGTGCTCCTGCTCGGCGCGCTGGCGGTCGGTGCGGGCACGTTGACGCTCGGCACCCTGGTGGCCTTCATCACGCTGATGCTCCAGCTCGTGTGGCCGATCGCGTCGCTCGGCTACATCCTGGCGATGGCGCAGGAGGCCATGACCTCAGCCGACCGGGTCATGGAGGTACTCGACACCGAGCCCGACATCGTCGGCGGCACCGAGGTGATCGAACGGCCGCGCGGGCACCTGCGGTTCGAGGGCGTCGGCTTCCGGTTCCCCGGCGGCGACCGGCCGGTGCTGCGGGATGTCTGGCTGGACGTGCGGCCGGGCGAGACGGTCGCGATCGTCGGGGCCACCGGCTCGGGCAAGACGACGCTGACCGCGCTGGTGCCGAGGCTCGCCGACGTCACCGCGGGCCGGGTCACGATCGACGGGCGGGACATCCGCGAACTGGAGCTGCCGGAGCTGCGGTCCATGGTCGCCACCGCCTTCGAGGAGCCGACGCTGTTCTCGATGAGCGTGCGGGAGAACCTCACACTCGGCCAGGGCACGGCGACCGAGGAGGAACTGCGCGAGGCGCTCGAAACAGCCCAGGCCACCTTCGCCTACGACCTTCCGTGGGGGCTCGACACCCGGATCGGCGAGCAGGGCATGTCGCTGTCGGGCGGCCAGCGGCAGCGGCTCGCCCTGGCCCGCGCGGTCCTCAGTAAGCCCAGGATCCTGGTGCTGGACGACACCCTTTCGGCCCTGGACGTCGAGACCGAGGCCCTGGTCGAGCAAGCGCTGCGCGGGGTGCTCGCCGACGCGACCGGCCTTGTCGTGGCGCATCGTGCGTCCACCGTGCTGCTCGCCGACAAGGTCGCGCTGCTTCGCGACGGCACCATCACCCACCTCGGCCCGCACCAGGAGCTGCTGGCGCAGGTCCCCGAGTACCGGGAACTCCTGGCGCAGGACGCCGACTTCGACCAGCAGGAGGCGCTGCGATGAGTCGCACGGCCACTGACGCGAAGGACGGCGCGCGAGCGAACGCGGCCATCGAACCGGGACGCTGGCGTGGCGTCGCCGCCGAGAAGCAGGACGAACTGCCGGACAAGGTGTCGGTCCTGCTGCGGGCGCGGTCCCGGCGGCTGCTGGGCGACCTGCTGCGCCCGCATAGGCGGGCCATCACCCTGCTGATCACGGTCATCGTGGTCTCGAACGCGGCCGGCCTCGCGATCCCGTACCTGGTGAAGGTCGGCATCGACGCCGGCATCCCGCCGATGCTGCGGCACGAGAGCACGAAGACGCTGCTCGTGTCCGTCGCGGCGATCCTGGCCGCAGCGCTGACCCAGGCGTTCACCCGTCAGGCGTTCCTCCAGATATCCGGGCGGATCGGGCAGGACATCCTGCTGGAGCTGCGCCGCCGCGTCTTCGACCACTTCCAGCGGCTGTCGCTGGCGTTCCACGAGCGGTACACCTCGGGGCGGGTCATCGCCCGGCTCACCTCCGACATCGACGCGATCGCCGAGATGCTGCAGTCGGGTTTCGACAGCATCGTCACCGCCGTCCTCACCATGTTCGGCACCGCGGTCCTGCTCCTCGTGCTCGACCTCCCACTCGGTGCGGTCGCGCTGGTGCCGCTGCCGGTCTTGTTGCTGTTCACCCGGTGGTTCCGGCGTGAGTCGAGCATCGTCTACCGCCGGAGCCGCGAGGCGGTGGCGCTCGTCATCGTCCACTTCGTGGAGTCGATGACCGGGATCAGGGCGGTCCAGGCGTTCCGCAGGGAGCCGCGCAACCAGGAGATCTTCCAGGAGCTCAACACCGGCTACCGTGACGCGAGCGCGCGCGGCATGTACCTGGTCGCGGTGTTCACGCCGGGCATCAAGCTGATCGGCAACCTCACGGTCGCGGTCGTCCTGCTGTACGGCGGCCGGCTCGCGCTCCACCACGCGGTCACGGTGGGCGTGCTCGCCGCGTTCCTGCTGTACCTGCGGCAGTTCTACGAGCCGATGCAGGAAATCTCCATGTTCTACAACACGCTCCAGTCGGCCGGTGCGGCGCTCTCGAACCTCTCCGGCGTGCTGGAGGAGCGGCCCGAGGTGGCCGAGCCCGACCATCCGGTGCCGCTTCCGCTCCCGCGCGGCGCGGTGCGGTTCGAAGGGGCCGAGTTCTCCTACATCGACGGCGTGCCGGTCCTGCACCAGCTCGATCTGGAGATACCTCCCGGGCAGATCGTCGCGCTGGTCGGCGCGACCGGCGCGGGCAAGACGACGGTGGCGAAACTGATCGCGCGCTTCTACGACCCGACGGCGGGCCGCGTCCTGCTCGACGGCATCGATCTGCGTGACCTCGACGAGGCCTCACTGCGCCGGGCCGTGGTGACGGTGACGCAGGAGAACTTCCTGTTCACCGGCACGGTGGCGGACAACATCAGGTTCGGCCGCCCGGACGCCACCCTGGCCGAGATCGAGGAGGCGGCCCGAGCGATCGGCGCGCACGAGTTCGTCGCGGCGCTGCCGGACGGATACCAGACCCAGGTGGGCAAGCGCGGCGGCCGCATGTCGGCCGGGCAGCGGCAGCTCGTGGCGTTCGCGCGGGTCTTCCTGGCCGACCCGGCTCTGGTGATCCTCGACGAGGCGACCTCCAGCCTTGACGTCCCCAGCGAACGACTCGTCCAGCGCGCCCTGCGCACCGTCCTCACCGGCCGCACCGCGCTGATCATCGCCCACCGCCTGTCCACCGTCGAGATCGCCGAAAGGGTGCTCGTCATGGACGCCGGCCGCGTCGTCGAGGACGGCCCGCCGGACCGCCTCATCACCGAAGCCGGCCACTTCGCCGGCCTCCACCGTGCCTGGCTCGACAGCCTGTCATAAGACAAAGGAGGAGCGGCCTGGTTCGTTCACCTCTCAGCGGGCGCGCGAGGCCGTACCAAGGATGAAGAAGGTGACCGGCGTGCGGATCCCGGCGAACAAGAACCGCTCCAGGTGTTCCATGGTGAACCCCGCGCGCTCGATCGCCGCGGCGCTGTCGCGGCCGGTGTGACAGCCACCGGCCATGCGCGGCCACACGCCTGCGTCCAACAGTCGCTGCACCCGGATCAAGGCCGTCGAATCGGCGCGGACGTGTTCCAGGAAGCGCAACTGCCCGCCGGGCTTGAGCACCCGATATATCTCCCGTAACGCGGCCACCGGATCGGGCAGCGAGCACAGCACCAGCGACAGCACCGCGGCGTCAAAGGTCTGGTCTTCGCCGGGCAACCGGCAGGCCAGGCCGCCGACCACCTCGATCGGGACCGGCGCCTTCCGCGCGGCCGCCTGCGCGAGCCGGCGCAGCCGCGCCTCGGGTTCGACCGCCAGCACCCGGGCGACGGTGAGCGGGTAGTGGGGGAAGGTCAGCCCGTTCCCCGCGCCTACTTCGATCACCTCCCCGCGAAGACCGCTCAGCAGCGCCTCGCGGCGGTTCGCGAGCCCGCGGCGCTCCAGCGCCTGGCTGACAGGGGGATAGAACCGGGCGAAGATCGGATGGTTGACGGGAGTTCTCGACATGGCATCCTCCCTGCTCACCTCTAGTTCACCAGGTCAGGGGAGCTCAACCGGACCCGGCGGCTCATCTGAGATCCCGTGAGCCGGTGCCTGCCTAGAAACGCCCCGATCGGCGCAGAGACGGTGGGCGGCCGTCGGGGTCGACCGCGAGCCGGTAGAGCGGCGAAGCGACGATCCTGCGGAAGCGGGTCAGTTCGGGGGAAGGGTGCGGACGCAACCGCCCCGGCGGGCGCGGGCCCTCGCGGCCGCCTGCGTGCCAGGCGTCGAGCCTGGCCGCGGACGCGGCGAAAGCGTCGAACGCGGTGATGGGATCACACAGTTCGTCCAGCTCCGCACTGTCGCCGGGCAGGGCGAGGTGCTCGGCCATGAGCGTCAGCCGTAGGTCGCGGGCGAACTTCCCGGCGCCGTACGGCGGACGCGGATCCTCCTGCTCGTCGAGGACGGCGCAGCTCAGCTCCGAGTCATGGCTCCACGAGCGCAGGTTGACGTTGTCGGAGCCGATCGAGGCCCACACGTCGTCGACCACGCACACCTTGGCGTGGACGTAGACGGGCGTGCCCTGGTTGTTCTCCAGGTCGTAGATCGCGACCCGGTCGCCGCCCGCCGCGAGCAGCCTGTCCAGCGCGTGGACCCGGCCGATCAGGCTCGCCGCCCCGGCCAGCCAGCCGTCCTGGTCGGGGTGGCGTGGCACCACGATGACCATCCGCAGATCCGGCTCGCGCTCCAGCGCCTCGGCGAACGGTTCGATCACGTCCGTGGACCACAGGTACTGGTCCTCCAGGTAGACCAGCGAACGAGCCCTGCCCAGCACCTTTTGGTAGGCGTACGCGATGCTCCGCTCACCGCGTGGCGCGAACGGGTATGCGTCGTGCTTCGCGGGATAGGTGCGCAGGATCTGCACCGCGTGTGTGCCCGCCCTGCGCGGCGGTGGTCCCGGCTTGGGCAGCGGGGGCATGTCGTCCATCTTGGCGAAGTGGTCGCGCAGCCGCCGTAACGGATCCCTGGTCTCAGGCGCGGGGTCCTCCCAGCGCTCGCAGAAGACCTTCTCCACCTCCGCGACCGCCGGGCCCTGTATGGAGACCTGGACGTCGTGCCACGGGGGCCGCTCGCCGTACGCCTCCGGCATCGGGCAGGCCTGCGGGTCGCCCATATGGTCGATGTCGTCGCGGCGGCTGTGGCACAGGTCGATGCCGCCGACGAAGGCGACATCCTTGGCCGAGTCGTCGTCGTGACGGAGGATGACGAACTTCTGGTGATGCGAGCCACCCGGCTTGGTACGCGTGTCCAGGATGGCCTGCCCGCCCGCCGCCTCGATCTCCTGGCCCAGGTGGCGATTCTCGGCCGCGCTGAAGCGGAGCCGGTCCAGGTGCGAGCGCCAGATGAGCCCCCTGACCAGTGCTCCTCTGCTCGCCGCGGCCGCCATCGCGTCGCCGACGCCGGGCCCGCCTTCGGTGAGCCGCTCGTCGGGGTCCCCCCGCCAGTCGGCGAACAGCAGCAGGTCGTCCTTCTTCAGCCCGTCGACTCGGGTCTTCAGCTCGGCGAAGTAGGTCGCGCCGTGGATGAGCGGGCGTACGTCGTTCCCCGTGGACCAGGCGTCGAGCTTGGTCGCGGGATTGCCTCTTTCCTCGTCGGTGAGGAACCAGTGCTGTATACGCATCCGAGACCCGCTACCCGCGTGGCAGGCGATCAGTCTTCGCGCAGGCGGTCAGGTGGCGATGTCGGGGTAGGGCAGGGTCGCGTGCGCGAGCCGCCGGGCGTACTCCAGCTGGAAGCCCATCGGCCCGTGGTCGCGCTCGAACATGGCGATGAACAGCGTGAGCGTGAGGAACGGGTGCGCGCCCAGGTCGAACAGCTTCGGGTAGTCGTGCGTCGCCAGGGCCTCGCGCTCGACGTCGTCGAACCGCAGCCAGGTGGACGACTCACCGTCGTGGCAGTTGAGGATGCGGTTGGCGTACCCCGCCTCCCACATCTCCACGGTCGCCCTCGGCTCCTCCCGGTAGCGCTGGACGAGCTCGGGGTCGCGGTCGACGGTGAACAGGAACTTGTTCAGCAGGTACTTGCTCACGCCGGGCCTCCGTTGGGGTACCAGGTGAAGTAGGCCTCCATGGTGTGGAACAGGTCGTAGGTGTCCACGTAGTCGGCTTTGCGGCCCTCGCCCGCCACGCCCATCATCAGCATGAAGTCCATGAAGCCGTGGGTGGCGTTGCCGGGCAGGTGCAGGCTGTCGAGGGTGACCTCGGCGAGGCAGCCCTCCAGGTCACCGGACGAGATCCACTCGACGGCCTTGCGGTCGAACTCGGGGTCGGGCCCGTGCGGGCCGAACTGGCGCGGCCCGCCGAGCTCCAGCGACAGGTGCCCGGTGCCGATGACCGCGACCCGCTTGTCCGCCGGCCACGACTCGACCAGCTCGCGGATGGTGCGCCCGAGTTGCACGAAGCGCTTCGGCCGCGGGAGGGGCGGGGCGAAGATGTTGGTGTAGATCGGCACGATCGGCAGGTCGTTCTGCGGGCGCAGGGTGATGATCGGGCAGGTGATCGAGTGGTCGATCCGCAGTTCGTTGGAGAAGGCGAGGTCGAAGCCGGCGTCCAGGCCTTCCCGCAACAGGTAGCCCGACAGGTCCTCCTGGCCCGTCATCAGCATCCGCGGCAGGCCGAACTCGCGCTCCTCGTTGTAGAAGTTCGCGTCGTAGAACGGGGCCTTGCCGATGAGGAACTGCGGCATGTTGTCCAGCCAGAGCTGGTGGAAGTGGTCGGAGCCGACCATGACCAGCACGTCCGGCCGCGCCTTCGTCAGCGTCTCGCGGAACGCCTCCACCTTGCGCACCCACTCGTCCGCGAAGGGGGGACGGTCGTCTCCGGTGGAGGTGCTGGCGCGGTAGTAGAACGGGTGGTGGGTGGACGCGATGACCGCGACCAGTTCAGCCATGCGAACCTCCAGTGTCGAAGGCGGGGGTGTACGGCTCGGGCGGTACGGAGCGGTTGTTGAGGTCCACCGACAGGAAGATCTCGTTGGCCACGGGACGGCGCAGCTCCTCGGCGAGCTGGCCGATCAGCCCCGCCGTACGGGCGAGGAGGGCGAAGCCGCGCAGCAGCTCCAGCGGCAGGCCCAGGTCGGCGAGCGCGGCGCCGCAGACGCCGGCCCCGTTGAGCGGCAGCGTCCGGCCGAGCACCCGCGGATGGACACGGCCGATGGCGGCGAACAGCGACAGGTGCGGTCCGAAGAGGCCCTCCTCGGCGGCGATCCCCATGAGCCGCGGCGTGCGGGGGTCGCCCTCCTTGTGCACGTGGTGCCCGAGGCCGGGGATGAACCGCTTCGCCTCCCGCTGCCGCCGTACGGTCTCCAGGGCGAGCGCGTCCCAGCCGGCGTCGTCGGCGGGCGGCGCCTCGTCGAGCGAGGTCAGCACGTCGTGCAGGAACCGGCCGCAGTCCTCGGTCACGCCGAGGAAGCGGGATCCGCCGCCGAGCAGCCCGGCCGCGAGCGCGCCCTGGATGGAGTCGGGCGCCGACAGGTAGGTCAGCCGGGTCACGATCGCGGTGGGGGTGAAGCCGTGGTCGGCCAGCGCGGCGAGGACGGCCTCGAACACGCGGGTCTCCCCGGACGTGGGCCGCCGCTGGGCCGCCAGCCAGAAGGCCAGCTCTCCGAACCCGACCTTGCCCATCACGTCCTCTGCCAGGTCGTGGCCGAGCAGGGTGATCGACGTCGGCGAGGACGCCCCCAGCGCGGTGGGGTACTCAGGCACCGCCATCCTCCTTCGGTGGGCCGGTCAGCCATTCACGCAGCCGCGCGCCGTGCTCGTCCAGCTCGGGCGGCGGCAGCCGGTAGCCGACGGGGGTCGCCGAGAACCGGATGGGGTGGCGCGTGGTCGGGACCGCGCGGTCGCCCTCGCCGACCTCCACGATCGGGTCGAGCCCGAACCGCTCGGCCATCGCGAACCCGCCGTCGATGGTGTTGATCGGCCCGCTGGGCACGCCGGCCTTGAGCAGCAGCTCGAACCACTCCACCGCGCCGCGCGTGGCGAGCCGTTCCACGAGGATGGGCCGCAGCTCCGCACGTCGTGCCGTGCGGTCGGCGTTGAGGGCGAACCGCGGGTCGTCCGCGACCTGGGGGATGCCGAGCACCTCGCAGAGCCTGCGGAACTGCGCGTCGTTGCCGGCGGCCACGATGAGGTCGTTGTCCGCGGTGGGGAGCGGCTCGTAGGGGAACACGCTTGGATGCGCGTTGCCCATGCGGAACGGCACGACCCCACCGGCGACGTAGGCGGAGCTGTGGTTGACCAGCCCGGTGAGCGCCGACGACAGCAGGTTGACCTCGACGTGCTGGCCCTGGCCGGTGGCGTCGCGGTGCCGCAGGGCGGCGAGGATCCCGACGAGCGCGTGGTTGCCGGCCATCACGTCGAAGACCGAGATCCCGGCCCGGTACGGCGGGCCTTCCGGGTCCCCGGTGAGGCTCATCAGGCCGGACATGGCCTGCACCATGAGGTCATAGCCGGGCACGTCGCTTCCGGCGCCGGAGCCGAACCCGGTGATCGACGCGTACACGACGCCGGGGTTGGCGGCCGTGACGGACGCGAAGTCGAGCCCGTACTTCGCGAGGCCGCCCGGCTTGAAGTTCTCCACCAGCACGTCGGCGCGGCGGGCGAGCTCCCTTGCCACCTCCGCGTCGGCCTCGTCGCGTAGATCGAGTGCGATCGACTGCTTCCCCCGGTTGACGCCGAGGTAGTAGGTCGACGCCTCGTCGCGCACCGGCGGCATCCAGGTGCGGGTGTCGTCCCCCTTGGGCCCCTCGACCTTGATGACCTGGGCGCCCATGTCCGCCAGCAGCATCGTGGCGTACGGGCCTGCCAGGACCCGGGAGAAGTCGGCCACCAGCACGCCGGACAGTGGCCCGCTCTCGGCGGGCCCGTCCACTGCCGTGCTCTCCGTCATCCGGCCCCGACCTCCCCACGTTCCACATTCGTCCGTTTGCCGGACAATTGTCCGCACTGGCGATTTTGGGGGATTTCTACTGCGTCGGTCAAGAGGTCGCCTTTGTGGCCTGGAAGCGGTGACCAGAACATCGCTCTTGACATGCGGATGGCACGTCATCACAGTAGCTCCGAAGAAGGATAACCGCCTAGCGGACAATTGTCCGGCGAACAGCCGTCAACGGCCGGCGCACGGTGAGGAGCCAGCGATGAACGAGTGGACCGAGCTCGAATCCGGACGACCGGTGGTGCTGCGAGGCGGCACCGTCCTGCCGATGGACGACGGTCACAGCGTCCTCACCCGTACCGACGTCCTCGTCACCGGGGAGCGGATCGCCGCGCTCGGGCCTGAGCTGCCGGTTCCGGACGGCACGATCGAGATCGACGCGAGCGACGGCATCGTCATGCCCGGCATGATCGACACTCACCGGCACATGTGGCAGACCGCCATGCGCGGCTACGGCGCCGACTGGACCCTGACGCAGTACTTCGTCTGGTACTACCTGGAGTACGGAAAGCTGTTCCGGCCCGAGGACGTGCACGCGGGCAACCTGCTCGCCGCGATCGAGGCCCTCGACGCCGGCGTCACGACCGTCGTCGACTGGTCGCACGGACTGCGGACCGTCGACCACGCCGACGCGGCCGTCGACGCGCTGCGGTCGGTGCCCGGCCGGTTCGTGCTGGCGTACGGCAACATCCAGCAGCCGCCCGCGGAGTGGACCGGCACGCCGGAGTTCCGCGACTTCGTGCGCCGGCGGATCACCGGGGACGACATGCTGGGCTTCCAGATCGCGTTCGACGTCACCGGCGACCCGGCCTTCCCTGAGAAGCCCGCCTTCGAGGTGGCGCGCGAGCTCGGCGTCGCGGTCACCACCCACGCCGGCGTCTGGGGCGCGACCAGCGACGACGGCATCCGCCTCATGCACGACCACGGCTTCATGACCCCCGAGACGGTGTACGTGCACGCCGCGTCGCTGTCGGCCGACTCCTACCACCGCATCGCCGCCACGGGCGGATCCATCTCCGTCTCGACCGAGAGCGAGCAGAGCGCCGGTCAGGGCTACCCGCCCACCTGGGCCATCCGCGCCCACGACATCCCGGTGTCGCTCTCGATGGACACCAGCGTGTGGTGGAGCGGCGACCTGTTCTCCGCCATGCGCACCACGCTCGGCGCCGACCGCTCCCGCGAGCACATGCAGGCGCACGCCAAGGGCGACACCATCACCCACTGCAGCCTGCGCGCCGACCAGGTCGTCGAATGGGCCACCCGCGGCGGAGCCCGTGCCATCGGCCGCGACCACGACCTCGGCAGGATCGAGCCCGGCAGGAAGGCCGACCTCGTCCTTATCAAGAACGACGCCTCGCCGGTCTCGTTCCCGCTGCTCAACCCCTTCGGCCACGTCGCGTTCCAGGCCCAGCGCGGGGACGTTCACACCGTGCTCGTGAACGGCCGGGTGGTGAAGCACGACCACCGGCTGGTCGGCGTCGACCTCGCCGCGGCCCGCCGCGAAATCGAGCGGACGATCGAGCACCTGCGGTCGACGATGGGCGAGGAGGCATGGCAGAAGGGGATGAACCCCGACATTCCCGAGACCAAGATCCTCGACAACCCCTACACGTACACCGACTACCGCAGTTCGGCGACGCACGCCCAGTAAGGGCGGACGAATGTCCGATGAGCGGTCAGCACTGGCGCCGCAGGCGCCGATATAGCCAGGAAGGGCGGATCAACAGGCTGAACATCACATCGCGAGCCCGCCGCTGTGCGGACAGAAGGACTGCTCGCGGGCGCTAGAGTCGGATCGGCGGATCGAGGCGAGGGAGGCGCTCATGGCACGTGGTGACACCGGACCCGACTTCATCGAGGCCCTGGCCCGTGGCCTCGATGTGATCAGGGTGTTCCGGCCCGGGCGCCCCGTCATGTCCCTGACCGAGGTGGCGACCGCCGCCGGCCTGGCCCGCCCGACGGCGCGTCGCATCCTGCTGACACTGCAGGAGCTGGGGTACGCCAGGGCCGAGCAGAGCGGCTTCGCGCTCACTCCCCGCGTGCTCGAACTGGGCCTTTCCTACGTGCGCTCGATGGGGCTGTGGGAGGTGGCCAGGCCACACCTGCAGTGGCTGGTGGCGCGTACGGGAGAGTCGTCGTCCATCGCGCAGCTCGACGGGTCCGACATCGTGTACGTCGCCCGGGTCGCCGTACCGAAGATCGTAACGCTGTCGGTGCAGATCGGCACGCGTTTCCCCGCGCTGCAGACTTCCCTCGGAAAGGTGCTGCTGGCCGCCTTGCCGCCGTCTGAGGTGGAGCGCGTCGTCGCCGAGCCGAGCCGTTCCGGCATCGAGCCGCGGTGGCGGCCCACTCCCGAAGACCGAGAGGCGGCGCTGCGCGTGGTGCGCGCCAAGGGATGGGCGCTGACCGACGAACAGCTCGCCCTGGGCATCAGGTCCGTGGCTGCTCCGCTGCGCGACGGGCTGGGCAACGTCATCGCGGCGGTGAACGTCAACGCGCACGCCGCCGAGACGTCCGTGGAGCGGCTGAGGGACGAACACCTGCCGCTGCTGCTGCAGGCCGCCGGCGCGATCAGCGCCGACTGGGCCCTGTACGAAGCGGTCCCCCAGGCCACCGCATGAAGCGGTGGCCGTACTCCTGAAACAGGCGCTCGCGGCGGTGATCTTGACGTAGGCCTCCGGATGGTTGAGTGATCGGAAGGCGCGGTCGTAGGCCGCGAGAACACGCCCTGGAGGTTCAGCGCTCCTCCAGCACCTCCGAACACGGGCGGCGGACGCTTCCCGTCCCGTCTCGTACGAAGCCCAGCCTCATGATCATTTGTGGGTGCTCGCCGGAGCACAGGTGGTTTCGGATGAACTCCCGCAGTTCCGGCATCTCCAGCGCCTGGGTGTGGAAGGCCGCGCTGAGCCCACAGGCGGAGGCGCGGAGCAGGGTGCGCTGCAACGCCTCACCCGCGGCCAGCCAATCGTGCCGGGTGTCGGCCCGCGTGGTGAGCACGGCCACCAGCCCGGTGGCCGTGGACCTGCGCTGTTCGGTCTCGCTGCCCCAGGAGTGGCCCCAGGCGTAGTCCCGTTGGGCGAAATGCTGTGGATATGTGCGTCTTTGCGTGAGCGGGTAGCTGTGGGCAGGCACGCCGTCCCTGCGGGTGCTGCCCGGAGGCCGGGCCCAGCGGATCAACTCCAGGCCGATCATGCGGTCCTGGGACTGGACGTCCTGGGCGGCGCTGGTGAGCGCGGCCAGCACGCGCGCCTCGACCTGCGACCGGACGGGCATCAGGCGGGCCCCCTCGGTGCTCGCCTGAGCCATCAGCATCTCTGTCACCTGCTCCCTGACCCGCGCGGTGGTGAACCCGGCGCGATGCGTGCGGCGCCGCTCGATCTCCCCGTACAACGACATGGTTTGCTCGTCGGCCTCCACGCCCCGTCGTGCCCGGATCGTGGCCAGCAGCAGAGAGCGGTCGGGATCGGGAAACCGCCGTACCTCAGGCTCATAGCCGAGCGCGCGAAGGGCGATCCGTACGTTGAAGAGCGCCGCGCCGCAGCTGATCAGCATCTGGCGGCCGGTCGTGTCGGCGAGGCGCAGCTTCCTGTCCGGGTCCGCACGCAGGCTGATCTCGTTCCCGGAGACGGCGAAGGACCACGGCTGGGTGTTGTGCGTCGAAGGCGCCCAGACGGCCGCCTCGACGGCGGTGCGCAACGTGCCGGAGATCTCGCCGGCTGTGTGAGCGTTCATTGCCTTTCCCGTTCCACGCTTCGCTCCGGTACTGCCCCACAGCAAGCGTGCCCGCTGGCGTCGCGCATGGTCAGCGATGAAAGTCCCGACGCGGCGGGACTTTCGGCCCCAACGGGAGCCGGTACGGCCGGCCGGCGACACCGGTTGATGGTGACAACGCGATGCCGGAGCCGGACCTATGGGACTCGCCGGCGCCATGGAACGGCTGACGGGGGACAAATCTGACTTGGCCGCTCACGTCGAGACGGGCGCGGTCTCACCTTGGTGAGGTAGGCACTGACCAAGCTTGAGCGGGAAGGGCTGATCACCGGTCGCCAGGTCATCCAGCACGACCGGCCCAACAAACGGCTGTTCACCGTCACCGAGGCCGGCCTCGCCGAGCTGGAGCGGTTCGCCGAGGCCGGGTCCAAACCCACCTTCATCCGCGAGGACCTGCTCGTCCTCGTCCAGGCGGTCGACGATCTGCCCGTCGAGACCGTGCTCGACCGTCTCAGCGACCGCGAGGCGGCGGCCGCCGCCAAGATCGAGATCTTCGAGAAGACCTTGCGGCGCCTGCGCGGCGACCTCGACGAGAACGCCTTCCTGCGCCACGGCGACCGGATAGGCCCCTACCTCACCTGCCTGCGCGGCCTGCGATTCGAGCGGGAGAACCGCGACTGGTGCCACGAGACCGCCCAGCTGCTGCGCGAGCGCGCCGCATCCAGAAAGGGCCATGACCATGCCTGAACGCGGCCATCTCCGCTACGTGGCGCTCGGCGACAGCCAGACCGAGGGCATCGGCGACGGCGACGACCTGCTCGGCCACCGGGGCTGGGCCGACCGGCTCGCCCAGCGGCTCGCGGCGGCCAACCCCGGCCTTCTCTCGGTCTCCCCGGCAGCGACGACTCCTGGACCCGGGCGCTGCCCGTCTCACCGCCCCACCGGCTCCCACGGGCCGTCTATCGCGAACTGCGCTGGATCACCTCGTTCGGCGGCCCCTGGGTCGTCCGGCGAATACGAGGGCGATCGTCCGGTGACGGCCGCACCGCCAAACGCCCCCAGCTCCAGCCTTTCAGCTGAACCGGTGTCAGCGGAGCCGCCGCGATCGGAGTGCGGCGCCGAGTACGGACGCGGCGGCGAGCTCACGTCCGAAGAGGTGAACGGCCTGACCGGCGCGACCGCGGCCGGGCTCCGCGACTCGCCGCGACCGGCGAGGTGACACCGGCGGCGCCCGCAAGCGGCTTGTATCAACCTGGAGCCACACGCTGCAAAATCAGGGTGGAAGGGCCTGCGCCAGACGTACCCGACGCCTGGCCGGCCTCGCTGCCGGGCCGGACAGGAGATTGGTGATGAGCGGCATGCCGCACTGGAGGCTCGACCCGCTGGTTGACCGCGATGCCCACCAGCTGCAGGAGTACGACGACCTGACCGCCATCGAGCGGCTGGCGCCCTTCTCGTTCGGGGCGTGCTCGTGCGGCGAGTGGACCACACCGAACATGACCATCGACGACGTCCTCGCGGCTTTCGACGCGCACATGCGACAGGTCCAGGTGGCCGCGCGCGCGAGCCGGCCCTGGCGTGACCGAGACGATCCGGCCCGGTGAGCCATGGCCGGTTCCCCGACCATGAACCTTCTGTGGGGTGCTCCTAAATTCTGCAGTGCTTGATGTAGACATTGAGCGGCATCGAGGATAGAGTTCCTGTCATCGCTAAGGACAAGTCCACGAGCCGAGGCAGAGACGAACTGCCTGGATGAATGGAATGGCGCAGATCGGACGTGCCGGGGCCGGTGCAGTGGAAGGGCTCGGGCCGTGGATCCGCCGCCTGGGCGGCCAGAGGGGCCGCCCGACGTTTGAAATGACGGTAAAGAAGCAGAAGGGAGTGTTGGGCGCCATCGGGATCGCCCGTCGCCGGCTGAGTTCCGCCGCACGGGTGCCGCAGCTCCACGGATGGGAAGGTGGTCTACGGTCACGTACAAGCGATCCCCGCGTCCCCGCCCCCACAGGGCGGCTGACGCGGAAACGACAAGCCGGCCGAATGGCCGGTAGATGGTGTTGAACCTCGTTGGGCCCCGGTGCACTTCGGCACCGGGGCCCCTGTTCGCGTTCCGGAAGGTTTAGTGGAGCAAACGCAGCCGGCCTCGGCCGGCGACACATCCGACGGCAGCCACGACGACAAGTTCGACGATGACGACTACCCGGCGTACAGCATGGGCCGCGCCGCGGAGATCCTCGGCGTCACGCCGGCGTTCCTGCGCAGCCTGGACACCGCCAGGCTGATCACACCGCAGCGCTCCGAGGGCGGCCACCGCCGCTACTCCCGCTACCAACTGCGCCTGGCCGCGAGGGCCCGGGAACTGATCGACCAAGGTACGGCGCTGGACTCCGCCTGCCGCATCATCATCCTGGAGGACCAGCTCGCCGAGGCCCTGCGCATCAACGCCGAGATGCAGCGGGCTCGCGAGCACCCGAGCACGTGACCCGTCTCGCCCGCCGCGAGCTCTAGCCGCGCGAGCGCCGCAGTCCGACCACGCCGATCACGGCCCCGAGCAGGCCGACCACGATGCCCAAGCCGCCCAGCAGCCTGGCCGTACCGTCGGAGTCGCCGGGCGTGCCCGACGAGGCCTCCGCGATCGGGGTCACCGAGAGAGCGGCGGCCGGCGGCGTGGCGGCGGCCGTGTCCGAGTGGCCGCCATCCTCGGTGGGGGCCACCAGCTTGAGGACCGGGGCCGGGTGTTCGGGCTCGGACCCGTCGGCCTTGGGCGCGTCGGCCCACTTGACGACCTCACCGCCCGAGTAGGTCTGGATGGTGGGGAAGGTCAGCTCGTCCACGTCCTTGGGCAGCGGGCCGACCGAGACCTCGAACTCCTGGAACTGCCCCGGCTCGATCTTCCCGCCCGTCCAGGTGATCTTGAGTACGGACTCGGTGACCTTGTCCCCGTCGTCGGAGACCACGGGCTTGGGCAGCTTGCCCTTGGTGAGCTTCACGTCCCAGCCGGGAACCGGCCTGACCGAGACGAAGGGAAGCGGGTGATCTATGGGGAACTGGACTTCGAGCCTGGTCGTCCTGGCCTTGTCCCGCTCGTTGGGAACGCGGAAGCCGATCTTGGTCCAGGCCCCCTTCTCCGCGGTGCCGGGATTGATCGTGACGTGGGCGAGCGCGGGCAGGGCCAGGCCGAAGGTGAGGGCGAGCGCACCGGCGGTGACGGTGACGGCGCGACGGCGGATGGCGGTCAGTGCCATGGGGGATTCTCCGATTGTCTACGTGAATGCCGAAGAGGCGCGAGCGGTACGAGATGCGTACCTGCGCGCGCGAGGGGACTCAGAGGACAGGGAGAACCGGAGGACCGCGCCGGACGACCGCGTGCCGCAGAACGCGGTCGCACACGGGACGGATGGCCTCCTCGGCGCGCCCGAACGGCACGCCAGGAGGTGTGGGGGTGACGTCCTGCCGCAGGAGGTGGAGAAGCACCGTGAGGCGCCGCGTCGCGTAGGCGCCGGCCCTCCGCAGGACCGACCACAGCACCGCGTCGCCCCGAGAGACCCACCAGCCGGTGAGCAGCGCGGCGGTGAGGTGGGCGAGGAGCATGCCCGCGCTCACGCCCAGCCCGTGACCCAGCGGTAAGCCCGCGCTCACACCCGGACCGTGGCCGAGCGGTGTCTCGCCCGGGCCATGTCCATGGGACGGCGGGCTGACGGGCGCGCCGGCCGTACCGAGCAGCCGGTGCAGAAACGCCTGGGCGAGGAGAAGGAGCCCGGTCACGGTCACCGGCGAGCGTTCTCGCCCGGCAAGCGCGGCCGTGACCGTCATGACGACCAGCCCACCGGACAGCAGCGCCTGCGACGTGGGCCCGCCCCCGCCCGCGAACCGGTGCGCCACCGAGGCAAGCGTCAAGCACACCACGGCGAAGACCGCCGACCGCGCAAGCCGTAAAGGCAGATTGGCGTGCATGACGCCTCGCATCGTCTCATAGTCCACCGAAATCCGGTCAGTGGAAACCGGCTGCGATCGTCCTCGGGAGCCCGGAGGAGGTCCCCGGCCTCGGCGGCGAACCGGCCGCGCGCTCCGCCCATCGCCCTATCCCTTGAGCCGATCGAGGGCCAGGTTGAGCTGGAGGACGTTCACCCCGGGTTCACCCATGAACCCGAGGCTCCGGCCCGTGGTGTTCTCGTCGATCAGCGTCCCCACCTGGGCCGGTGTGAGTCCGCGCTCCTTGGCGACGCGGTTGGCCTGCAGGCGGGCGTAGGCGACCGAGATGTCCGGGTCGAGGCCGGAGCCGCTGGCGGTGACCGCGTCGGGCGGCACGACGGCCTTCGCCGAGCCCCGCACCGCGACCGTACGGCCGCCCGCGTAGTCCTCGCCGGGGTTGGCGCACTCGACCTTCACGCCCCTGTACTCGGCGACGAAGGGCGCCGCCGGGCAGGCCTGGTTGACGCTGACGGCGCGGGCCGGCGTGCCGACGGCCGGGAAGACCTTCAGCACCGCGCCGACCCCGCCGGCCGTGCAGTACGGCCGCGCGCCGCTGACGCCCTCCAGCTCGCCGATCGCCTTGCTACGGGCGCAGACCTGGGTGAGCAGGCTCCGCTTGCCGGTGTCGGGCTCGCCCGCCGCGTCCTTGGCTCCGGGCACCGGGAGGGTGTCCACGATGTCCTCGGGGCCGAGGTTGCCGGCGGCGGTGGACGTCATGTCGTACCCGTCGCCGGCCGCTGAGGGGCGGCTCTGGAAGTACTTCCTGACCGGGGTGCCGGAGGCGTCGGTGAAGCTCTGGCCGACGAGGGAGCTGCCCGTGTCCTTGCCCTCCTTCCGCACGAGCGAGCCGTTGGCACTGCCGTTGAACACGGCCTGGGCGATCCCGGTGACCACGAGCGGGTAGACGGCCCCGGTGACCACGGTGAGCACGAGCAGCGCGCGCAGCGCGGCCAGGTGCTGGCGGATCCAGCTTGGCAGGCGTTCCATTTATGACATCCCCGGAAGAAAGCAGACGACGAGATCGATGGCCTTGATCCCGATGAACGGGACGACGATGCCGCCGAGGCCGTAGACATAGAGGTTGCGGCTGAGCAGCTTGGAGGCGATCGAGGGGCGATACCTGACGCCGCGCAGCGCCAGCGGGATCAGCGCGACGATGATGACGGCGTTGAAGATCACCGCCGACAGGATCGCCGACTGCGGGCTGGCCAGGCGCATGACGTTGAGCGCGTCGAGGCCCGGATACACGGCGGCGAACATGGCCGGGATGATCGCGAAGTACTTGGCGATGTCGTTCGCGATCGAGAACGTCGTCAGCGCCCCCCGGGTGATCAGGAGTTGCTTGCCGATCTCGACGATCTCGATCAGCTTGGTGGGGTTGGAGTCGAGGTCGACCATGTTCCCGGCCTCCTTCGCGGCCGAGGTCCCGGTGTTCATCGCCACCCCGACGTCGGCCTGGGCGAGCGCGGGAGCGTCGTTCGTGCCGTCGCCGGTCATGGCGACCAGCCGGCCGCCCCGCTGCTCCTCGCGGATCAGGGTCAGCTTGTCCTCGGGGGTCGCCTCGGCCAGGAAGTCGTCGACCCCCGCCTCGTCCGCGATGGCCCTGGCCGTCAGCGGGTTGTCCCCGGTGATCATCACGGTACGGATGCCCATCTTGCGCATCTCGGCGAACCGCTCGCGCATGCCCTGCTTGACCACGTCCTTGAGGTGGATCACCCCGAGCACGCGCGCCTTCCCTTCGAGCACCTCGCCGACCACCAGCGGCGTCCCGCCCGAGGCGGAGATGCCGTCCACCAGGTCGCCGACCTCATCGGTCGGGTGGCCGCCGTGGTCGCGCACCCACTTCATGACCGCCGTGGCGGCCCCCTTGCGCACGTGGCGGCCGTCCACGTTCACGCCCGACATGCGGGTCTGGGCGGTGAACGGTATCCACTCGGCGTGGGCCAGCTCCCCCGGCTTGCGCTCCCGCAGGCCGTACGCCTGCTTCGCGTAGACCACGATGGAACGGCCCTCGGGGGTCTCGTCGGCCAGGCTCGCCAGCTGGGCGGCGGCGGCCAGTTCGTCGGAGGTGACGCCGGGCACCGGCGCGAACTCCGACGCCTGCCGGTTGCCGAGCGTGATGGTGCCGGTCTTGTCCAGCAGCAGGGTGCTGACGTCGCCCGCGGCCTCGACCGCGCGGCCGCTCATCGCGAGGACGTTGCGCTGGACGAGCCGGTCCATGCCCGCGATGCCGATGGCCGACAGCAGCGCGCCGATCGTCGTCGGGATGAGGCAGACCAGTAGCGAGACCAGCACGATGCCGGTGACGCCGTTCCCGGTCAGGGCGAGCGAGTCGGGGATGCCCGGGTTCACGGCCTTGGAGTAGACGGCCAGCGGCTGCATGGTCGCCGTGGCGACGAGGAAGATGATCGTCAGCGCGGCGAGCAGGATGTTGAGCGCGATCTCGTTGGGGGTCTTCTGCCGGTTGGCGCCCTCGACCAGAGCGATCATCCGGTCGATGAAGCTCTCGCCCGGCCTCTGCGTGATCCGCACGACGATCCGGTCAGACAGCACCTTGGTGCCGCCGGTGACCGCCGACCTGTCGCCGCCCGACTCGCGGATGACCGGTGCTGACTCGCCGGTGATGGCGGACTCGTCCACACTGGCGATGCCCTCCACCACGTCGCCGTCGCCCGGGATGATCTCTCCCACCTCGACGACCACGAAGTCGCCCTGCCTGAGCTCGGGGGCGCCCACGGTGTCCCACGAGACGGCGTTCTGGCCCGGCTTCCAGCCCGTGAGCCTGCGTGCCATCGTGTCGCGCTTGGCGGCGCGGAGCGCGGCGGCCTGCGCCTTGCCCCGGCCCTCGGCCACGGCCTCGGCGAGGTTGGCGAACACGACGGTCAGCCAGAGCCAGACCACGATGGCCCACGCGAAGACCGACGGGCTGGTGATCGCGAGAACGGTCGTGAAGACCGCACCGATCTCGACGATGAACATCACCGGGTTGCGCCACAGCGACTTGGGGTTCAGTTTGCGCAGCGCGTCCGGTAGTGAGGTGACGAGCTGCTTGGGGTCCAGCAGACCGCCCCCCACCTTGCCGTTCTTGTCGGGCGCGGGTGTACGGCCCGGCGCCTTCCGCACCGGGGTTGCCATTACGAGATTCCTTCCGCGAGCGGCCCGAGCGCCAGGGCGGGGAGAAAGGTCAGCGCGACGAGGATGATCGTCACGCCGACGACCATGCCGACGAACTGCGGCCGGTGCGTGGGCAGCGTGCCGGCCGACGCCGGCACGGGTGCCTGCCTGGCCAGCGAGCCCGCCAGGCCGAGCACGAAGACGATCGGCAGGAAGCGTCCGAACGCCATGCAAAGGCCGAGCACGGTGTCGTACCACGGGGTGTTCACGGTGAGTCCGGCGAAGGCCGATCCGTTGTTGTTGGAGGCACTGGTGAAGGCGTAGAGCACCTCCGACAGGCCGTGCGGCCCGCCGTTCAGCATGCTCGCCCGCTGTGCCGGCGAGCCCATGGCCAGGGCCGTGCCAATGAGCACGAGCACCGGTGTGGTCAGGAAGTACAGCGACGCCAGCTTGATCTCGCGGGCGCCGATCTTCTTGCCGAGGTACTCGGGCGTGCGGCCGACCATGAGGCCGGCGACGAAGACGGTGATCACCGCGAGCACGAGCATGCCGTACAGACCTGCTCCAACCCCGCCGGGCGCGACCTCGCCCAGCATCATGTTGACCATCGTCACCATGCCGCCGAGCGCGGTGAACGAGTCGTGGAAGGAGTTGACGGCCCCGGTGGAGGTCAGCGTCGTGGCCGCGGCGAAGGTGCCGGAGTTGGCGACGCCGAACCTCACGTCCTTGCCCTCCATCGCGGCGCCGACGGCCTGCGGGACCGTGCCGTTGTGCGCGAGCTCCAGCCCGGTGAGCACGGCGACGCTGGTGAAGGCCAGGACGCCCATGACCGCGACGATCGCGTAGCCTTGGCGCTTGTCGCCCACCATCCGGCCGAACGTGCGCGGCAGCGCGAACGGCAGCACGAGGATCGCGAAGATCTCGACCCAGTTCGTCCAGCTGCCGGCGTTCTCGAAGGGGTGGGCGGAGTTGGTGTTGTAGAACCCGCCGCCGTTGTTGCCCAGCTCCTTGATGATCTCCTGGCTGGCGACGGGGCCGCCGGTGATGCCCTGCGTGCCCCCGGCGAGCCTCGCGACCTCGTGGACGCCGGAGAAGTTCTGGATCAGCCCGCCCGCCACCAGGACGATCGCGCCGACGAAGGCGATCGGCAGCAGGATGCGCACCGTGCCCCTGACCAGGTCGACCCAGAAGTTGCCGAGGTTCTCAGTCTGCTTGCGGGCGAACCCTCGGACCAGCGCCATCGCGACGGCCATGCCGACGGCGGCCGACACGAAGTTCTGCACGGCCAGGCCGGCCATCTGCACCAGGTGGCCCATCGTGGACTCGCCGGAGTACGCCTGCCAGTTGGTGTTGGTGACGAAGCTGACGGCGGTGTTCCACGCGATGTGGTCGGGGACGGCGGCGAAGCCGAGGTTCAGGAAGAGCTTGTCCTGGAGGCGCTGGAAGGCGTACAGGAACAGGATGGAGACGGCCGAGAAGGCCAGCACGCCGCGGGCGTACACGCTCCACCGCTGTTCGGCGTCCGGCTGGACGCCGACGAGCCGGTAGATCACCCGCTCCACCCCCAGATGCCTCACACCGGTGTAGACGCGGTACATGTAGTCGCCCAGCGGCCGGTGCGTCAGCACCAGGGCGACGACGAGGGACGCGATGAACAGGATCCCCGCGGTCGCGGTCGACATCAGAAGCGCTCCGGGAACAGCAGGGCCGCGACCATGAAGATCACCAGGACGACGGTGACCACCAGCCCGGCGGCGTTGACAGCGCTCACAGGCGCTCCACCGCCTTGACGACGAACCCGATGATCACGAATATCGCGATCGTCAGGGCAACGAAGATGACGTCAGCCATCCCCACTCCTCAAATCCGGACGAACGAGCTTCCGGCCGCCCAGGTCGGGCGGCCTTCATAGCCAGCAAATCGCGTAATTTGAGGGTCTTGGCGGGTCTTGACGGGTTCCATACGCCCCGAAGGTGATTATTGACGCGATCCCTACGCCGGACCGTCCGCCCGCTTCCCGGCATGCCCGCGTACGCGCCAAGTGGGGACCACGTTCCGCGTCCTTCTGGAGATAGCGGTCCACGCCATCCCAAAGAATCGCTCAGGCATTCCGCCCGCCGTCCGGCTCGGGCGCGGCGTCAGGCTCTGGTGTGGGATCCGGCTGCGGCGCCGGTGTTTCCCCGTCCGTCCGGGACGACCTGCGCCCGGTGAGGAGAACCGCCGCTCCGACGACCACGAGCACGCCGAGGCCGGCCCAGACCCATACGGGCACACCCGCCCGAGACGCCGTGTCGGCGGGCGCCGGCGCCGGGGCGGCGCTCGCGCCCGCCGCCGCTCCGGTAGGTTGCGCCGCTCCCGAGGGCGCGCCCGTTCCGCCCTGCGCGCCCTGGACGGTGAACGGGATCTCTCCCTCCACGGGATGGCCGTCGGAGGAGACGATGCGCCAGGCGATGACGTAGCCGCCGGGCGGGAGCGGGCCCGCGACGCTCTCGAAGACCTTCGAGCCGTCAGTACGCGGAGGACCGGACTCGAAGCGCCGTCCGGCGGCGTCGTGCAGGACGACCACCGGGAAGCTGGCGTGCGCGCTGAACTCCAGCTCGATCTGGTCGAGCCGCGAGACGGTCGAGTCCTTGGCCGGTGAACTGCTCTTCAGGCTGTCGTGCGCCAGAGCGGGCGGGGCGGCCAGCCCGACGACCACGCCGGACAGGCAGAGCGCCAGCAGCGCTCGGATGACGGGAAATCTCACTGAGGACTCCAAGGTGACCCGGAGGCGCGGCCCGTCGGGATGCGCCTGTCCGGACGCGGGAAGCGCGCGGGCCTGACAGAAGTGGCCGCATGCGCGCGCGGACTCAGGGAACCAGGAGAACCGGGGGCCCGCGCCTGACGACCGCGTGTCGCAGGACCTGCCCTTGAGCAGGCGGAAGGACGGCGGTCTCCGCTCGCCTCGGCGGAACGCGGGGCGCGGGGGCCACCTCCGGCCTCAGGAGGACGGCCAGGCGCCGCACCGCGTACGCGCCGGCGCCACGCAGGGCCGACCACAGCGCCGCCTCTCCACGGGAAAGCCACCATCCGGTGAGCAGCGTCGCGGTGAGGTGGGCCAGAAGCATGCCGGCGTCCACGCCGAGGCCGTGCCCCTGCGGCAGTCCGGGGAGATGCGCGATGCCGTGAGGCATGTGCGGTGCGGAGGGCAGGCCCTCGGCGCTCCTCGGGCCGAGGAGGTGGTGCAGGAACACCTGGGCGGCGAGAAGGAGCCCGGTCACAGTGACGGGCGAGCGTTCGCGCCCGGCCGGCACCGCCGTGATCGTCATGATCGCCAGCCCGCCGGACAGCAAGGTCACGGGCGCGGGCCCGGCACCGCCCGCGAACCAGTGCGCCACGGCGGCAAGCGTCACGCAGACGACCGCGAAGACCGTCGACCGCGCGAACCGTAAGGGCACATTGGCGTGCATGACGCTCTGAATCGTCTCATACGCCATGAAAGATCGAAGGAAGATCGTGCGTCAGCGACGTACGGACCCGCGAGGCGGGTCGTCTCAAGGGCGCGCGAGGGGGGTACGGCCGGTGCGGCCGTACCCCCCGTTCTGTGGACGTTTTTACTGGTTCTTGTTGGTAGATATCCGTGTCATGTATTTCGACGGGGAAAGTCTTCAGTGCCCGACGCTCCAGCCGGGCAGCGTAATCACTGGGGGTTATATGGCCGTTATGGCAGATTTGTCCAAACTGCTCGACAGGGAATACGAAGACAAGAGCCTCGCGGAACTTGTCAAGGCCCCTGTGTCGGCGCTGGCCGGGGTCAGCGAAGGCGACGCCAAGCTCCTCAAGGAGGCCTTCAGAATCAACACGGTCGGCGATATGGGGCGTAACAAGTACTTCCGTACCGCTACCGCGCTGGTCGACCTGGCCGACAGCACCAAGTAAACCGCCAGGGCAGGCCGGCAGCCACCGGATCGACGGCTGCCGGCCTTCGCACGCCTACCGAGGTGAGCGCATGCCCGGGATGGGATGCGGGCCCTCGGTCTCCAGCCGGTAGTCCTTGCCGAACTTCGCGACGGTCTCCTCCAGGACCACGTCGCTGGGCGGCGGCTCGCCACCGTGGATGCGCTCCTGGAACCGCTGGAACCGCTCGTGCGCCTCACGCACGTACCCGGTGCCAAGGGTGGTCAGGTCGAGCTGCGTGGCGATGAGCTCGCGCAGGTACGCCTTGTTCGGCTCGAACGTCACCGGCGTGGGGAACTCCCGCGCGAGGATGTCCGCGGGCTCCCGTCCGTCGTGGCGGCGCATCAGATCGCAGGCGATGCGCAGGTGCTCCAGCTCCATGGCGAGGTGGAGCTCCCACATGGCCTTCAGCCGCGACTCCGTCTCGGTCTCCATGAACGAGTAGTAGAGGTAGCACTCGTTGTACTCGTGGTTGACGAGCTGCTCCCACCACGTTTCGCCCGGGTCGAGCAGCGTCTCGTAGTGGGTGACGTGCTCCTCCTCGATCAGCCCGATCTCCTGGTAGAGCTGCCGGGCCACCTGTTCCATGTACTCCGGGCCGACGTTCAGATAGAAGTTCATGGTCTGCTGCTCGGCGGCCATGATCGTGAGCGTGTGCAGCTTGGAGATCGGGCTCGTCGTGTCCTTGTCGTAGTGATCCCGGACGTTGTCGATCGGATGCCGGTGGTGCAAGGGCGTCGGCCGTCCCGGCATGACCTCGGTCAGCGCGTCGACGATCTTCTCGGCCTTGCGGTGCTCGATCAGCTCGTACAGGTTGGCGTACCGGTAGAGGTGGTCGAAGTCTTCCAGCACGCCGAACTCGAAGGCCTGCTTGAGGTACGGGTCGGGCTCCATACGCGCGACCCAGGCGGTGAGGTCGACGGCCACCTGCTCGTAGGCGATGGTGGTCTCCAGCACGGACGCCAGCCCGGGGAGCAGCCAGTTGACGGCCTTCTGCTGCTGCTGCTCGATGTACCGCACCTCCGCCAACTGCCGGCGTACCTCCAGGTCCGGGCAGCGCCGGGTGAACTGGTGGCTGAACATGATCGCTTCGATCTCGATGCCGTTCATGGTGATGACCCGGCAGCGGGCGTAAGGATCGGCGTGGTCCGGATCCATCTGGGGGACGTTGAGCTCCCGCCAGTCGCGCAGTTGCTGGTCCAGCGGGATTCCCTGCTGTTCCAAAGGATTGAAAGTCATAGATATGACCCCTTTGTCCTATTTCGGGCGAGCGAGAACAGATGTACCCGAGGGACATGGAGCGCAACCAGACGGGTCGTGGTGGGGGGAATACATCCATTGACCAGACTCGATATCGAGTTTCCCCGCCCTATCGACAACTAATCCCATAACAGGATTTGTCAATGAATTTAGCACATTAGGCGGTTGAGGAAGCCTGAGGGAAGGCAAGGCCGTAAGATCAGCCCGTTCTCTTCTTTCGGAGGCCACCCTGACCGGCCATCATCTCGAAGGCGTACACGGTGACCAGGCCGTAGATGAGGTGAGGAATGAGATCGGACAGCCAGCCCGCCGTGCCCCAGGTGCGCGGGTCGGTCAGGCCCAGGGCCGTCATCGGCACGTCGGCCACCACGGTCGCCGCGAGCCCGACCCCGACGCCCGCCACCGGTACGGACACGTCGCGCACGGGGATGCGGAGCGCCCCGTAGGCCACGCCCAGCCCCACCCCCGTAGCCAGGCCGAGCAGGGCGCCGACGCCCTCCTTGCGGCTCTCGGCCTGCTCTCCCTCTCCGAGGTCGAGCCGGGCCGTCTCCGCGAGCTTCGCGGCGGTCTGGGCGGGCAGGCCGCTGGACGGCCGGCCGCGCACCGACTGGTCGAGGTAGGTCACCACGTAGAGGGCCGTCGTCCCCGCCGCCCCTGCGAGAGCACCGGCCACGATGTAGCGGCAGACGGACGATCTCCCCATGCGCGTCACCCTCCGGCTGCTCTGATCACGTTCCCATCCCCTACCCACTCGGAAACGGCGCAGTGAGAGCGCGCGGCAAACGGTGCTCCAAGCGATTCCACCCTGCGCAGAGGCGCGAACGCGTCGGGCTACACCACTTCGGCGGCCTGCCCGATTCCCTGGAGCGCGCGGGAGACGTGCTGTTCGGCGAGGAAGTGGCCGACGCCGATGACCACCGCGATGGGCCACTCGACGATCTCCAGCGCCGTGAGCACGCCCAGCGCCGCGTAGAAGGCGAGCCGCTTCGGCGGCGGCAGGACCACCGTGCCGATCAGCGGCAGGGTGACCGACGGCTTCCGCGACTCCGCCCGGGCGACCGCGGTACGTGCCGACGGGGTGGACCGCCGCGCCGAGGCCGTGGACCGCCGGGTGCCATCAGAAGCAGTGGACCGCCGGGTGCCATCAGAAGCAGTGGACCGCCGGGTGCCCGCAGAAGCAGTGGACCGCCGGGTGCCCGAAGAAGCAGTGGACCGCCGGGTGCCGTCAGAGGCGGCGGACCGCTTCGCCGCCTGACCGCGTGGCGCGCCGTTCGAGGCGGCGGACCGCTGTGTCGTGCCTGCCTTGGTACCCGCCGTGCCGTTCGACCCGGCAGAGCGCCGGGCCTTCCCGGTCTGACCTGCCGCTTTGCCATCCGGGACAGCGGTCGTATTCTGCGCCATTGCGGCCTCCGTGAGTCAGGAACGTATGGCCCATCCCCTGCCCCACGTGTCCGGTAACGCCGCTTGGCTGGGACTTTGCCCAGTGGCCCGCAGCCTAAGAGGGTTCACCCCTTCACGAATTGGTCAACTCCGGCTACGTTCGGCGGTCAGCAGCAATTCGGAGACTCATCCATAGGATCTGAAGGAGAAGCTGAATGCGCTTCACCCTCCGCAAGGGGGCCGGCATCGCCACCGCGACGGCCGCCCTGCTACTCCCTCTGGTCTCGGCCTTACCGGCCGGCGCCGAGCCCGACCTCACCCAGCTGGCCCGTACGATCACCACGCCAGGAGTGAAGCAGCACCTGCAGAAGCTGCAGCAGATCGCGAACGCCAACGGCGGTACGCGGGCGGCGGGAACGCCCGGCTTCGCCGCCTCCCGTGACTACGTGGCAGGCCAGCTCAAGAAGGCCGGCTACAAGGTGACCATCCAGCCGTTCGAGTTCCCGTACTTCCAGGAGAACACGACCGCGCTGTTGCAGCAGATCTCCCCCGAGCCGAAGGTCTACACCCCGACCCCGCCCGACGGGAGCACGGTCGGCGAGTTCGCCACGATGACCTACTCCGGGTCCGGCGACGTCACCGCGACCGTCCAGAACGTCGACCTGACCCTGCCGCCGGCCCCCGCGCCGGGCTCCACCTCGGGCTGCGAGGCGAGCGACTTCGCCGGGTTCACGCCAGGCAACATCGCCCTCCTCCAGCGCGGCACCTGCACCTTCCAGGTGAAGGTGGAGAACGCGCAGGCCGCGGGCGCGACCGGGGCGATCCTGTTCAACGAGGGGCAGCCGGGCCGCACCGACACGCTGCAGGGCAGCCTTGGGGAACCCACCGTCACGATCCCGGTGGTCGGCACCAGCTTCGCCGTCGGAGAGGAGCTGTCCAGCCCGGCCGGCACCACCGTGCGGCTGAGGACCGAAACCACCAGCGAGCTCCGGACCACGCAGAACGTCATCGCCGACTCCAAGTGGGGCGCCGCGAACAAGGTCGTCCAGCTGGGCGCCCACCTCGACAGTGTCCCGGCGGGGCCCGGCATCAACGACAACGGCTCGGGCACCGCCGCGATCCTGGAGGTCGCGACGAAGCTCGCCAAGATCCCCACGAAGAACAAGCTGCGCTACTCCTTCTGGAGCGCCGAGGAGCTCGGCCTGCTCGGCTCCGAGCACTACGTGGGCGGCCTGTCGCCCGCGGAGGCGGCGAAGACCAAGCTGTACCTCAACTTCGACATGGTCGCCTCGCCGAACTACGCGCTCAAGATCTACGACGGCGACGACTCCGACGCCATGGGCTCCCCGGCGGGGCCGCCCGGATCCGACGAGATCGAGAAGCTCTTCGAGAAGTACTTCGACACCCTCCGCCAGGGCCATGTGGGCACCGACTTCAACGGCCGCTCCGACTACGGTCCGTTCATAGACGCCGGGATCCCGGCCGGAGGCCTGTTCACCGGTGCCGAGGGCGTCAAGACCCCCGCGGAGCAGGCGCTCTTCGGCGGCACCGCCGGCCAGGCGTACGACTCCTGCTACCACCAGGCGTGCGACACGATCGCCAACATCAACGACAAGGCGCTCGCGCTGAACACCGGGGCCATCGCCACGGCGGCCGTGGTCTACGCGTTCAGCCGCGACCTGCCCGGTCCTGACACCCGAGCCGCGGTCGCGTCGCGCGTCGCGGCCCGGCCGTCCGGCGCCGACGCCGACGCCGACGCCCACGGACGTCCGGCCGTCTGATCCGCCCGAGGGTGGTCGTGCGCTCCGCCCGGGCGCATGACCACCCTTTCGCGTGGAGCGGACCCGTGCTCCCTGGGGTGACCCCTGGCTCCCCGTCACGGGCACGCGTGCCCCGGCGGCATGACGTACCGTCCTGTCATGTGCCGGAGTATCAAGACCCTTCGTGAGCCCTACACCAGCGACGTCACCGACGACGATGTACGGGCTGCCGCGCTCCAGTATGTCCGTAAGATCTCGGGGTTCCGTTCCCCGTCCGCGCGCAACGCGGAGGCCTTCGGACGGGCTGTGGACGTCATCGCCGCGGCGACCCAGAACCTTCTCGACGAGCTTCAGCTGAAGCACGTCGCCCGTGAGCGATCAGAGAAGTCACCCGACCTCACCTCGCCTTAATCACCCCCCTAATCACGATATTTCGCCGTTTTGGGTAATTCGGGGTTTTACGATCGAGGCTGCGACCGGGAAAGTCGAAGACCTATATCGAATCGGTCCCAGTTGGCTCATCCCAGAGTAAGGTTCGATTCATGAGGCCTTCAGAGACCTCCCGGCTCGAATCGTGCTCGGGCAGGCTCGGTCCGGCTTTCAGGCGCTGAGAGCGTCCAGTTCGTTCGTGCTGTGAGGTCGTCGAGGTGCTTACTCGCGTAGGCGGGGACTGGTCGAAATTATCCCCTTTCGCGGTCGTTGATGGTTTTTGTGGTGAGCGGGTCGCGCGTGCACGCCGTCCGCGAAGAGATCCCCCGGGTCGACACCGCGATCCGGCCGCCGGCCCCCGTGGCCGACTCGCTCGTAGCTGTGACCGGTGCGTAAGGTCGCGGCGCTGTTCGTGGATTCTCCACCTTGTTACAGTGGCCGCGGAGCACCGGGAAGTCTTGTCGGCACACCACCGAAATGGACCTATTCCGCGGAGGCATCCTGTGGCGAGCGAGCCAGGTCGCGGAGCGACCGTCACGGCTGCGGAACGCCTATGACCGCAATCAATCGCAGAACGCGGCGGCTCATGGCATCGCTGCCCTTCGCGTCGTTGGGCATCGTGGCGGCCGTGGACGTCATGACCGGCCCCGATCTCGGCTACCTGTCCCTGCTGGCCGTCGGCCCGGCATTCGCCAGCCTCGCGGGCGGCGTGCGCCGCACCGTGATGATCGGCGTCGTGGCGCTGATCCTGTCGCTCCTGCTGGCCGTGTACGACGACATCCTCGGCGACCGGCAGAGCAACATGAGCCTCATCTCGATCGTCGGGGTCACGGCGGCGAGCATCCTCGCCACCGTCGGGCGGCAACGGCGCGAGCGCGAGCTGGCCTCCGTGCGGTCCGTGGCCGAGGTGGCCCAGCGGGTGCTGCTCCGGCCGGTTCCCCGCCGGGCGGGCCACCTGCGGGCGGCCGTGTCGTACACCTCGGCGAACGCCGAGGCGCGCATCGGCGGCGACCTGTACGAGGTCGTCACAGGTCCGACCGGGGTCCGTGCGATCGTCGGCGACGTGCAGGGCAAGGGGCTGGAGGCGGTCGAGACGGCGGCGCTGGTCCTCGGCGCGTTCCGCGAGGCGGCCCACGACGAGCCCGACCTGCGCGCGGTCAGCGGGCGGCTGGAGAAGGCACTCAACCGGCGGCTGTCCGGCGAGGAGTTCGTCACGGCGATCCTGGTCGACGCCGACCCCGGCGGGAAGCTCACATTGCTCAACTACGGCCATCCTCCACCGCTGATCCTCCATGCCGACGGCAAGATCACACTGGCGGAGCCGGCGGAGACCGCGCCGCCGCTCGGCCTGGCCGTCCTGGAGGTCGAGGGGCCGAACCCTCACCAGGTCGCGTTCGGCCCCGGTGACCAGATACTGCTGTACACCGACGGGGTGATCGAGGCCCGTGACCGCGCGGGCCGGTTCTACCCGCTCACCGACCGCGTCTTCCTGCTGAAGGACGACGACCCCGAGGCGGCCCTCGAAGCGCTCCGGCTCGACCTGGTCGCCCATGTCGACGCGCCGCTGCACGACGACGCGGCCATGTTGCTGCTCCGGTGCCGTGAAGACTGAGGCGGCGCCGAGACGCACCCACCCCAGACGGGCGAGCCTGGTGGACCGGGTCAGGCGCCCGGGTCATGAAGGGGCTGGCCCGGGTGGTCTTGCTGGGTGTCGTCGGTCCGCTCGGCGTCCTGGTGGAGGGAGGTGGTGCGCAGAACCGCCTGCTGGAGGGTCCGGGTCAGGTCGGCGGTGGTGACCATGCCCACGACGTGACCGGCCTCCGCGACCACGGCCATCAGCTCGCCGACTACGGGTGACGGCTCCAGGATGCGGGTGGCGTCGTCATCCGGGGAGAGCAGGTGGCCTGGGGGCAGCGGTCGCGCCACCGTCGCGACCCGCCTGTCGTGACGCTGTGCGGGAGGGATCGCCGTGAGGGCGTCCAGGGAGAGGACCCCCGCCGAGTGCCCGCCGAAGTCCACGACGGGGAACACGGTCTGGCGCGAGCGCAGCGCCACGATCGCGATGAAGTCGTCGATGTCCTGCCAGGCCGGGGCCACATCGGGCGAGGTGGTCATCACGTCGCGCACCCGCCGGCCCTTGAGCCCTTCGTGAGCGGCCCTCACCAGACCCTCGCTCCTGGCGGCGCTGGCCAGGAACCAGCCGATCAGCATCATCCACAGCCCGCCGGTCCACGCCAGCAGGATGAGCTCCATGCCTCCGAGCCCGATCAGCGCCATGCCGAGGACCTGCCCGGCCTTGGCCGCGGCGCGGTCGGCGCGCACCCGGTCGCCGTGCATGCGCCACAGGGCCGCGTGCAGCACCCGTCCCCCGTCCAGAGGGGCGCCGGGGAGCATGTTGAAGACGGCCAGCACGGCGTTCATCAGAGCGAGCCACCGTACGGCGGCGACGATCAGCGCGGGGCCGTTGAGGAACACGACCGCCAGGTAGAAGACGCCCGACAACAGGAGGCTCACCAGCGGGCCCGCCACCGACACCTGGAACTCATCCTTCGGCGTCTTGGTCTCCCCCGCGAACTCGGTCACCCCGCCGAGCAGCCACAGCGTTATCGACTTGACCGGGACGCCCCTGCGGCGGGCGACGATCGCGTGAGCGAGCTCGTGTCCCAGGAGCGAGCCGAGGAACATGATCGACGCCGCGGCGGCGATCATCCAGTACCGGGCCGGAGGCTGGTCCCTGACCGCCTGCGGCAGCACGGTGGTCGCCAGCACTCCCCCGATGAGGAGGACGATCATCAACGTGGACCAGTGAGCCCCCACGGGGATGCCCGCCACGTGACCGAGACGCAGGCTCTGTTTCATGTGCCCCCGCCCCCGTGACCACCGGCGTGATCACTCGCGTCACCGCCGGGTCTCATGCCCCTCGCTCCCCTCATCGTCGGGCGCCGGCGGAGAGTGTCGTGATCGGACGACGGCGACCGGGCAGTACGAGTGGTGGAGCACGCCGTGGCTGACCGAACCGAGCACGGCCGAGCCGAGGGCGCCCCTTCCCCGAGAGCCGACCACCACGAGGTCCGCCTTGGACGACGCCTCGGAGAGCGCCTCCACCGGATGCGTGCGAACCATCGCGTCGAGCACGTCGATCTGCGGATACTTCTCACGCCACGGCGCAAGCTGTTCCTTCGCCGCTCGCTTGCCCATGTCGTAGACCCGTTCGAGGTCGGGGGTGTAGCTGGCGAACATCGGGAGGTAGACGGACGTCTGCCATGCGTAGATGGCGTGCAGCCGGGCTCCCCGCAGGTAGGCCTCCTCGAAGGCGTACTCGAGCGCTGCCTCCGACTCCGGTGACCCGTCATGGCCCACGGCGATCTCTCCGTGGGCGGTCTTCTGCGGATGACCGGCCACGACGACCGGACATTCGGCGTGCCCCGCGACGCCCATGGACACCGAGCCGAGCACCAGCCCCATGAACCCGCCCAGCCCTCGCGTGCCGACCACCAGCTCGTCGGCGTCGCGTGCCTCGTTCAGCAACTCGGTGCGCACGCGACCCTGGGGCGACGCCGTCTCGACCCGGAGCCCGGGCACCCGGTCATGGGCCGCCTTGGTGGCTTCATGGAGCACGCCCCTCGACTGGTCGGACAGGGACTCCCGGAACCCGGGAGGCGTGCCGAGTGTCTGGTCGAAAAGCCAGGGCTCGGTGACGTGGACGATGCGCAGGCCCCGGTCACGCCGTACGGCGTCGTCGGCGGCCCAGCGGACGGCGGCCAGCGCGGCGGGTGAGCCGTCGACACCGACGGCGACGTGTCCGTTCATGATCTTCTCCTCGTCACGGCTGCCTCGGGCGCCGCCACCGGTCATGAGCGGAGGTCCAGGCCTTGTCCCAGTCGACGTAGCGACGGCGGTCCAGCATCCACCGGACGAGCGCGAGGTTCAGGAACAGCAGTCCCGCGGCCCCGGTCTCGACGCCGAGCCCCGCCACCACCGTGTCGGCGACCGTCTGGGAGTGCGTCCGCGGCGGCGCCGTCGGATGGCCTGAGGAGTCGATCCACATCTCCAGCGAGGATCCCGCCTTGGCGTGCGCGGGCACGGTCACCACGTCCGTCCGCAGCCGGCCGTCGGGCATGTACCACCGCGCCTTGGCCTTGATGCCGAGGACGGCCCCCTGGGAGGAGACCGCGCTCGTGCTGGCCGCGTCCTCCAGCAGTACGGCCGTGACGGCCTGGCGCTGGGCGGGCTCGACATGCTCGGCCACGACGCCCCGGTTGTAGACGGCGCGGGCGGCCAGCATCGAGGGCCAAATGCCGACCAAAAGGGCCAGCAAGGTAAGGAGCACGGCGACGGTTTCGATCCGGTCAGAGCGCCGACGCAGCGGGTTGCGGTCGAACCGGTACCGGCGAACACACCTTGTCGTCCACCTGGCCAAGGATCGCATGGTGAACCTCCCTGTCAGGGAATCTCCATCCAGAGTCGGGTACGGCCGATCCCGCCCGACAGGGTCTTACGACGCCTCCCCGCGGGACGTTCGGCCCTGCCCGCCACCTGCGCCTTCACACGCATTGTGACCACACATGACCAACGTACGACGATGTCGGGCCGGACGGTATACCGACCCGTCGCCGCCACGGTTTCCAGACCTGCCAGGAGCGCCGCTTGTAAATCCAGAGTCAAGAACCGGTATGGCCGCACGCGCCGGCGTCAAGCACGCGGAAACGGCAAAGCAATCTTTGCTCGCCCTACAGGCCGCGTGGAGTGATCGGCACGGCTATTCGGGACGGGTGTAGCGGTGTTCGACCCCGGGAGGGAAGGACTCCGGGTCCCCGGCCCGCCGGTGCCCGGCCACGGGCGTCTGGTAGGCGTCCGGCACGTAGTGGCGAACTCGCTGTTCAGGCGCGGGAGCTCGGTCCGGATCGAGCCGGCCAGCACAGGCGCGAGATCCGCGTCGGGCCGCACCGGGGGCCAGCGCCCGGAAATCTTCCAGCAGGCGGCTCAGCAGGCCCGCGTAATGATCGTCGCGGCTCCGCAGCCGACCATGGTTTGGGGCACATGTGACTCATGCGAAGATTACCAATCTTCGGGAAAACTGTGAAGTTTCCGGACAGGCTGCTGTCGGAGCTGCTAAGAAGTTGCGCGGCCAGGATTTTGAGCAGAGAGGTTCGGTATGGACCGCGACGGCACCCCGAGATCCTTTGAAGAGGATCCTCTGAAGCAGACCGGTCCTTTGGGCATCGAGTGGAACGGCGAACCGGAGCGCGCGGACGGCGACGTGCTGTCCGACGGATGGACGCCTGGGCACGAACCCTCACACACCCAGAGCGACGACTCGCTGGAGTTCGAGCGGCCGGACCACGAGCGGGCCCAGGACTACGAACGGCCCGAGGGTTACGAAGGACCCGACGACTACGAGCGGCCCGAGGGCTACGCGCGGCCCGACGACGACGGCTGGGACCCGGACAAAGACCGCGAGCCGGACGCGGAGGAGCGCCGAGGCTTCCTCGGATCCGGCTGGACCGGCGAGAACAACCTGGAAGACGAGGAGAAGGGCAGCCAGAACAAGCGGCTGGTCCTCGCCATGGTCGTGATCGTCGTGCTGGCGGTCGCGGGCGGCTGGATCGTGTCCTCCTCGGTGGGTTCGAAGCCCGAGGCGGCGTGCTCGACCGCCGCCGACTGTGCTCCTGCCGGCCAGGAGAACCCCGCGCTGACCGACGACCCTGCGGCCGACCCCAGTGCCGACCCGTCGACCGGCCCGGCCGTCACGCCCGAGGAGACGACGGAGGCGCCCAGCGCGACGCCCACCCCGGAGCCGACGACCGCTCCGTCACAGGCCGCCCAGGAGCCCACGTCCCGGCCCTCGCCTACGCGCACCCGGACCCGCTCGCCCCAGCCGACGCCGAGGTCCAGCACCAACACGCACCAGCCGGACGACCCGCGTATCCAGGACGACAAGCCGACCACCGCGCCGAGCCCGTCCCCGACGCCACCGCCGCCGCCCCCCACCACCCAGGCCCCTCAGCCCGCCCCGACGCCGACGGAAACCAAAAACCGCGGCCTCCTCGACTGGCTCTTCTAAGCAACCCGCAGTCCAAGCGAACCCAGTCCAAGCGAACCCAGTCCAAGCGAACCCGGTCTGAGCGAACCCGGCGGCTCGCACTGAGCCGCCGGCACGAGATGGAGACCGGCGCGCGAAGGTCGGTCAGCGACGGCGAGCCGTCCTGCGCGCGGCCCAGGCGAGTGCGCCGGCAGCCAGTACGGCGGTACCGGCCACCGTTGACGAGAGCGGAAGGCTGAAGGCCAGCAGGAGGCAACCGGCCAGCCCTACGAGGGGGACGGCGCGGAGCGGGCGGCCCTCCTCGGCGGACAGCGTCAGGGCCGAGGCGTTGGCGATCGCGTAGTAGACCAGCACGCCGAACGACGAGAAGCCGATCGCGCCCCGCACATCGGCCGTGGCGGCGAGCACGGCGACCACCGCGCCGACGACCAGCTCGGCGCGGTGGGGAACGCGGAAGCGCGGATGCACGGCGTCCAGCACGCGCGGAAGGTGCCCGTCCCTGGCCATCGCGAGGACCGTGCGCGAGACGCCGAGGACCAGCGCCAGCAACGACCCAAGCGCGGCCGTCGCCGCCCCGGCCCTCACCAGCGACACCAGAGGCGCCGCGCCCGCGGCACGCACGGCGTCCGCGATCGGCGCGGTGGAGTGGGCGAGCCGATCGGGACCGAGCACGGCCAGCACGGCGACGGCCACGGCGGCGTACACGACCAGCGTGATGCCAAGGGCCACAGGGATGGCCCTCGGGATGGTGCGCGCCGGGTCCCGCACCTCCTCCCCGAGCGTGGCGATGCGCGCGTACCCAGCGAAGGCGAAGAACAGCAGCCCGGCCGCCTGGAAGACCCCGACCACCGTGATCCCGCCGGACGGCACCACCCGCGAAAGGTCGGCCCGCCCGCTCGCCAGGCACGCCACGACGGCCACCGCCAGCACCACGAGAACGGCGGCGACGACCGCCCGCGTGAGCCACGCCGCCTTGTGCACTCCCACGTAGTTCACCGCCGTGAGCGCCGCCACGGCCGCCACCGCCACGATGTGCTCGCGGCCGGGCCAGATGTAAGCGCCGACGGTCAACGCCATCGCGGCGCAGCTCGCGGTCTTGCCGACTACGAAGGCCCAGCCGGCGAGGTACCCCCAGAAGTCGCCCAGCCGCTCGCGACCGTACACGTAGGTGCCACCGGAGGCGGGGTAGAGGGCGGCGAGCCGCGCCGAGGAGGTGGCGTTGCAGTAGGCGACCAGAGCGGCCACCGCGAGACCCGGTAACAGCCCGGAACCGGCCGCCGCGGCCGCAGGACCGAACGCGACGAACACCCCGGCGCCGATCATCGAGCCGAGACCGATCACCACGGCGTCACCGACACCGAGCCGCCGCGCGAGCTCGTACGGGCGCGTCACCGGACCGGCCGATCGCGGCGGGCGCGACGGATCATGTGGCGCGCGAGCTCGTACGGGGGTGTCATTGGACCGGCCGTTCGCGGCGGCGGCGGATCAGGTGGCGGCCGATGGCCAGGGCGATGAGGGCGATGACGGCGAACAGCAGGTAGGTCTGGTAGCGGACCAGATCGTCGTAGACCTTGTTGATGTTGGTGCCCGCCAGATAACCCACGGTCGTCCACAACCCGACCCACAGGACCGCGCCGAGGACGTTGAAGGTGAGGAAGCGGCGCCACTCGACGCCGGTGGTGCCGGCGACGATGCCGTTGAACTGGCGAAAGCCATCGATGAAGCGCGCCACGGTGATGATCGGGGCACCGTGGCGGTGGAAGAACGCCTCGGCCGCCTGGAACCGCCTCTCGGGGAGGAAGATGTAGCGCCCGTAGCGGTGGATGAGCGCGCGACCGCCGCTGCGGCCGATGAGGTAGCCGATGTTGTCACCGATGACGGCGGCTGCCAGGGCGGTGGCGGCGACGGCCGCGATGTTGAGCTGCCCCGCCCCGGCGTAGACCGACGCGGCGATCAAGATGGTCTCACCGGGCACGGGGACCCCGAAGTCCTCAAGGAAGACCAGCGCGCCGACGACCAGGTAGCCGTAATGGTCGAGCAGCGGGGCGAGGTGGGCCAGCGGGCCCGGTAGCGGTGGCGGCGCCATGAGGTCACTCTACGTGTCCTCGCGATCACCATTGGGGGTTCATGCGACGGTGCCTGTGGACGGTCACGGGCGTGCTGCGGGTGTCTGCGTGGAGATGTCCTGCGACGACACCCGGCGTCGGGCGCCGCGTCGCCAGACCGCCATGAGGACTAGCAGCGCCACGATGGTCAGCGCCGACACGCCGGCCCCGAGCGCGGCGCCGGCCCGCTGGTCGGCGACGCGGTCGGGAGCCCACGCGATGTCCAGGATGTCGTACCACCCCTGGCCCTGGATGGGCCCCGCCAGGAACACCAGAGCCATCCACGCCTGCACGGCCAGCGCGCCCATCAGCATGCGCATGCGCACCGCCGGGCTGATCGCTCTGGGCAGCGGATCGAGGCCCAGCGCGACGCAGAAGAACCATGTCCCCGTCACCACCACGACGACCTCGGCGACGAGGCGCACGGCGAGGCTCGACTGGGCGGGCTCGAACAGACCGGTGACGTAGAGCAGCAGGTACGGCACGGCGTAGGCGGCCAGCGCGGCCAGAGGCTGGGTCAGCCTGAGCGCCATGGGTCCGTCGCCCGCCTGCCGGAGGAGCGGCATGGCCTCCTTGAAAGGCGTCAGGGGGGCGCCGAGGGCGAGCAGGGCCGGTCCGAGTGTGCCTAGGAGGGCGTACTGCAGCGCGTGCATGGAGAAGATCGCCGGTCCGTACGCGGACACCCCTCCGGCCGCGGCGTACAGCAGGACGAGCAGGCCCGCCGCCGCGGCGACCGTACGGCCGGCCGGCCAGGCCTGACCGCGCCGGGCGAGCCGCCGCACGCCGACGACATACGCGACCGCGAGGCCCACCACGGCGAGGATCAGCAGCGGATCGGGCCGTGTCTCGGTCACGAGCCGCCATGGGCTGAACTGGGGCAGCGAGTAGCCGAGCAGTTCGTGCTGGTCGTGGGCCCCGCTGTCGCGCGGGGGCGGGGTACGCGACAGGCCCACCGCGAGCGCGATCGTGCAGGCCATCACCCCGACCTCGCCCGCCGCGAGGCGCAAGAAGGGCCGGGACCCCTCGGCGGCCGGGGTGTCCAGCGCCGCGATCGTCGAGCGGCGGTGCCGCAGGCCGAACCATCCGAGCACCACGAGCGCCAGCAGCTTGCCGAGTACCAGAAGTCCGTAGCGGGACTGCCAGACCTGGTCCGGCGAGCCGAGCCTGATCCAGGCGTTGACCACCCCCGAGACGCCGACGGCGACGAAACAGCAGAGCGCCAGAGCGCTGAACCTCCGTACGGCCGTGGCAAGCGCGTCCGATCGGCGCAGGTAGGTGACGACACCGAACAGGCCGCCCACCCAGAGCGTCACCCCGGCGATGTGGAGCATCAGGCTGGAGACGGCGATGTTGTGATCGGCGGCCGAGGCGGAGTGGCCGACGTACGCGGGCGGCAGGACGGCGAAGATCGCGATGATGAGCAGCACGCCACGGCCCCAGAAGCCGACCGGCAGCGTGGTGGCCCCCGCGATCACCAGGGCGAGCAGAGTGACCAGCATGAACGCCTGGCCCTGGGGAACCTCCGTGCTGAAGGTGAACAGGAACCCCGACTGCAGCGCCTCTCCGACCGGGAGCCCGAGAAGGTCCGAGAGGGTGAGGATCTGGGTGACCGCCGAGCTGGCCGCCCACGCGAGCGCCCAGTGCCCGGCCGCTCGGGTGATCTCCCGCCGGGAGGCCGCGTCGCCCGCCAGAGCCACGGCCGAGAGCAGGGTTCCCACCGTCGCGACCGCGCAGACGTCGTGGACGACCCTGACGACGGGAAGGCCCAACGTCGTGAGGACGCCCGGAGAGGGCAGGCCGGGGATCTCTGCCCTCGGCCAGCCACCGCCGAACCACATCGCCAGCACGAGCACGGCGAACGCCGCGACGCCGACGAGCACGAACACGGCCGAGCGCCGCCGGGGAGAGGTCATTCTCCTGCTTCCTCATTTCAGGACCGCACTGTGCACAGATGTTCGCCTGTGATCGAGTATCTCCGCATTCGCTGGCCGGAGCGAGACCTTTCAGAAGCGGGAATCACGGACACCTCTGACTCCTCTGAACCATCCGATACCACCCCCGCACGCCGTGACCGTCCGGCGACACCAGAACCCCGTTCCCACCTGGCCTTTTGTCGGACCATGGCAGATCTTGATGCACCGGTGAGACCCGGATCGCGTTTATCGACCCCCTCACCGGACAAGGGCAGTATCGGAAAGACCTACAGCCGAAGGGGGACAGATCATGGGCGCCGACGACAAGATCTCGAACAAGGCCGAAGAGCTCAAGGGCAAGGTCAAGAAGGGTGTGGGCGACGCCACCGGCGACGACGAGCTCCGCGCCGAGGGCGAGGCCGACGAGACCAAGGGCAACATGAAGCAGGCCGGCGAGCGCGTGAAGGATGCCGCCAAGAACGTCAAGAACGCCTTCAAGGACTGACGCCCGCCGAGGGCCGACGCCGCTGGACACGCCGCCGGAAGACACGCCCGCCGAACACCGGCGGGGCCGAGGTGGCGTCGGGCCGGCCCGAAGACGACCGCGACAGCGGCGGAGTCCCGGATGCCACGGGGCCTCCGCCGCTGTCGCGCCACGACCCGCACGCGTTTACGGGGATCGCCGGAGCTTGGCCACCATGTCTTCCTTGTAGCGGTGCGCCTCGGCGAGCGTGGCCCCCTCGCGGAGCGCCGTGACGACGTCCTCCTCGGCGTCCGCGTACATGTAGGAGTCGGCGAAGACGTCCGTCGACGGAAGTGCGACCACCCCGGCACCGTCCATGACGATGGAGGTGCTCTCGTCCACGATCACGCCGGCGATCTCCACCGGGCGTCCGACCGACGCCACGTGCACCTCCGATCCCGGCCCGGCCGTCGCCTCGTACAGTGCCCACACGGGTAGGCCGAGGTCGCGGAACGCGTTGACGTCGCGCACCCCGCCCTCCACCAGCAGGCCGGACGCTCCTCGGGCGAGGGCGGCGCGGGTGAGGATCTCGCCCCACACCGCTCCGGCCGCCGCCTGGGCGCCCGCGACGACGACCACCCGGTCCTCCAGATCCTCGTCCATCAACCAGTGCAGGGGCTCAAGGCCGTTGTCCCCCGGCCCCGGCGCCAGCCGTACGGTGCGGGCCCTTCCGAGCAGGCCCAGAGATCGGTGGATGGGGCGTAGTGGCGGGCTGAGCCAGCCGGTGAGCCCGCGTAGTTGCAGCACGTCCGCGATCGCGGTGGTAGGCGGAACCACGGTATCGATCACCTCTTATGGAGAAATTTCCGGATCTTGCCGACTGGGGTACAGCCAAGGCCGGCCCCCGGTGACGAGCGATACGAGCGGAACGATCGGCTCGTCGTCCGAGCCCCGGACCGGTGAGGGGACTCGGATCTGTGAAGACGGACGGCGAATCCCCCGTGCGGACTCCCCGTGGATGGAGTTCCGGCGCCGGGGTGCGAAGCCCCGTCGACGAAAGGCGGACGTCCGATGGCGAGGCGCGGATCCCGTGCAGCCATGCGAGCGTGCCCGGCTCCCACGGTGCAGTGTGCTGCACGGTGCTTCCTCTCCCATGCCTCGGAACGGCCGTCCCGGTGCCGCTGGTGGAACGTGACGTTCACTCTGATGCTTGACGCTGCGTGAAAGATCCGTGAAACACAAATTCGAGATGATTTGAGATCCAACGAAGCGGTTCACCCGAGCCGCGCGCGGCTTTCGGGGATCCTGAGGCTCGAAGCCGGTGGCCGTCTCGGTGGGCGATCACCCATGGGACGTCACTCCCCCCAAAGGGTGCGGACCTCTTCGAACACCTTCTGGTTGTAAGACATCTCGACGACGTTGCCATCGGGATCCTTGAGGGCGCAGACGTAACCGACCGGGGGCGGCAGCTCCATCGGTTCCCAGTGCAGGCAGCCCAGCTCACGGGCCCGCTGGGCGATCTCGTCCACATCCTCGCGGTGGGGCACCTCCATGCCGAGGTGGGCGAACGGCGAGAGCTGCGGCTGTGGCGTGCCCCTGTCCTTGGCGAACTCCACCAGCACGAGCACGAACGGCGTCTCCGCCTGCTTGTCGTTGGAGAGCCAGGCGTTGCGCCCGTCCTTGTCCTCGTGGGTGGAGACCACCACAAGAGGGGTCATGGTCGTGTAGAACTCGATGGCCTTGTCGAGGTCGCAGCTTGGCAGCGCTACGTGCGTCCAGCGCGCCTCGGTGAGCTTCTTCCCGAGCACCAGTGCCTCCTTGAGCCGTTCAGTACCTGGTCGTCAGGCCTGTCGGTCTTCAGGTCCTCTTTGGTTCTTCCCCCAATCGTCATCGGCGGGCCCTTCGAACTCGCCGGCGCGAGCGGCGCGGCCACATCCTCGCCGGTTCGGCCGCATCAGGTGCCGGGCCTTCCCTCCCGGGCGCTTGGCGTCGAGGGCGACGTCTCGGACGCTACGTCCGGGATCCGCGTGCCCTCCATGTGCTCGCAGCCCAAAGATCGGATTTCTGGCCGCCGGCTCCGTGTCCGATCTTGTGCGGAGACCGCGCATGTTTCACGTGACACCATCGTTCTCCGAGTACACCTGGAGCAGTTCGCGGGCGGTGAGCGCGGTCTGCAGGTGATGGGCCATGGCCGGGTCCAGCGGATCGAAGCCGAGGAGCTGCCGGATCTGCCCGATGCGGTATCCCACCGAGTTACGGTGCAGGTGCAGCAGGTCGGCGACCGCCGCGCGGCTGCCTCTGGTCGACAGCCACGCGTCCAGCGTCAAGATCAGCTCTGGACGTCCCAGGATCGCCCCGAGCTGCTGGTCGACGAACGCCTGGAGCCGGTCGGGCGGCACGGCGAGCAGCAACTGCGTCAGCCCGAGCGACGAGTGCTGCAGCTCGGTCTCGCCGGGACGTCTTCTGAGCAGCCCGAGCACGGTCTCCGCGTCCCTGAAGGAGCGCGGTGTCTCCGCAGGCCCTGTCACCACAGGGCCCGTGGCCGCGAGCACGGTGCCCTCTCCCACCATTCCTTGCAGGCGGTCGCGGATCCGGCTCACCTCACGGGGGATGTCGCCGGTGAGCACGGTCCAGCCCTCCACGCCTTGCTGGCGGACCGGCATCTCCAGCCACGACAGGGCCGTGGACCAGGTGTGCCGGTTGGAGCCGTCGTAGGCGAAGACCGCGGCGGCGTGGGGCTGGCCGAGGTGGACCCCGAACCTCGCCGCCGTCCGGGTCACCTCCTCGGTGCCCCGCAGGGCTCCGAAGCGCAGCTCGTCGATGAGCCTGCTCGCGGTCTCGGACTTGGCCACGGCCGAGGCGTCCCGGCGTACGGCCTCGATCGCCACGGCGGTGGAGGCGGCACGCAGGTAGGGGAGCAGGTGGTCTGGCAAGGGCTCGGCCAGCAGCAGCAGTCCGACCCGGCGCTGGCCGGCCCACACGGCGAGGGCGCGGGCCTCCCACCCGTCCGGGCAGACGACGCGCACCGGGTTCGGTTCGCCGAATGCGCGTCTCACCTCGGCGGGGCTCATCGTGGCGTCGCCGCCATCGGTGGCGTGGAAGACGCCGCCGTGCACGCCGACCAGCCGGGCCGCCCTGCCGGTCTCGTCCGCGATCCGGCGCAGGATCGGGCGCCACCCGTCGCCGCCGAGGGCCAGATCGTTCAGGGCCGAGGCGAACTCCTCGACGCTCGCCGAGGTGCTCCTGTTACGGAGGCGGCCGGAGCTGTCCGGCGCTTCTGAGTCGCCGAGACGATCCATCAGACCTCCACGCTTCTGGTCCTACCGAGCAAAGTAGGACACACCCCCATCTTTGCGCCCACGGCATTGATCTAATGCGGTGGAATGGTCAGCTGTCCGGCTGTGTTCGCCAGTTTCGAGGCGAACCGCCAAAACCTGAGGGAGAGTCTTATATGAGCAAGCTGAACGACGACGCCAAGGCCCTGATCGCCCGCCCCGTGCACGCCTGGGTCACCGCGCACCGGCCCGACGGATCGCTGCACAGCACGGTGGTGTGGGTCGACATCGACGGGGACGACGTCATCTTCAACACCGCGGTCGGCCGGGCCAAGGAGCGCTACCTGCGTGCGGACCCCCGGGTGTCGGTCAGCGTGCTCGACCCCGACAACGGCTACCACCTGGTCAGCGTCTCGGGCACGGCCGAGTTCGTATTGGAGGGCGCCGACGACGTCATCGACGCGCTGGCCAAGAAGTACCTCGACGCCGACTCCTACCCCTTCAGGAACGCGGACGAGCAGCGCATCACCGTACGCGTCACCCCCGAGCACGTGATCCACAGCGCCTGACGCGCCGCCGCGCTCGCCCGTGAACGGACACCCCGCGGGCGAGCGCGGCGCGACGAGGTCAGGCCGGCGGGGCGAAGCGGCGCAGCCGGAGGCTGTTGCTGACCACGAAGACCGACGAGAAGGCCATCGCCGCACCCGCGATCATCGGTGAGAGCAGCCCGGACGCCGCCAGCGGGATGGCCGCCACGTTGTAGGCGAAGGCCCAGAACAGGTTGCCCTTGATCGTACGGAGCGTGCGGCGGGAGAGCCTGATCGCGTCCGCGGCCACCCGCAGGTCCCCGCGTACCAGGGTCAGGTCGGACGCCTCGATGGCCACGTCGGTGCCGGTGCCCATCGCCATGCCGAGGTCGGCCTGGGCGAGCGCCGCCGCGTCGTTGACGCCGTCTCCCACCATGGCCACGACCCGGCCCTCCGACTGAAGGCGCTTGACCACGTCGACCTTGCCCGCGGGCAGCACGTCGGCGATCACATCCTCGACCGGCACGCCGACCGAGGCGGCCACGGTCTCGGCCACCGCCTGGTGGTCCCCGGTGAGCAGCACGGGGCGCAGCCCGAGCTCCTTCAGGCGCGAGATCGCCTCGGCCGACGTCGGCTTGACCACGTCGGCGACGGTCAGAACGGCACGCGCCCGCCCGTCCCAGCCGACGGCGACGGCGGTCTCGCCACGCGCCCGCGCCTCGGCGACGGCGCGCTCCAGATCGGCCGGCAGATCCTGCGACCGCTCGGCCAGCAGTCGCGGCCTGCCCACCAGCACGGCATGGCCCTCGACGGTGCCCCGCACGCCGAGACCCTCGATGTTGGCGAAGCCCTCCACCGGGGCGATCGGGCCGGGGAGACCCTCGGCGGCGGCCGCCCTGGCCACGGCCTGGGCGATCGGATGCTCGGAGGCGGCCTCCAGCGCACCCGCGAGCCGCAGCACCTCGCCACGGTCGGTGCCCGGCGCGGTCACCACACCGACCAGGGTCATCTGGCCGGCGGTCACGGTGCCCGTCTTGTCGAGCACGATCGTGTCCACGCGCCGGGTGGACTCCAGCACCTCGGGGCCCTTGATCAGGATGCCGAGCTGCGCCCCGCGCCCGGTGCCGACCATCAGGGCCGTCGGCGTGGCCAGGCCGAGCGCGCACGGGCAGGCGATGATCAGCACGGCCACCGCCGCCGTGAAGGCCGCCGCCGCGCCGTTCCCCGTGCCGAGCCAGAACCCGAGGGTGCCGAGCGAGAGGGCGATCACGATGGGCACGAAGAAGGCGGAGATGCGGTCGGCCAGGCGCTGGACCTCGGCCTTGCCGTTCTGCGCGTCCTCGACGAGCCGGGCCATCTGGGCGAGCCGCGTGTCGCCGCCGACCCGGGTGGCGCGGACCACCAGGCGGCCTCCCGCGTTGACGGTCGCGCCGGTCACGGCGTCGCCGGGCCGTACCTCGACGGGGACGGACTCCCCGGTGAGCATGGAGGCGTCCACCGCCGAGGCGCCATCCTGCACGACCCCGTCGGTGGCGATCTTCTCGCCGGGCCGTACGACGAAGGTGTCTCCGGCCGCCAGCCGCTCGATCGGGATGCGCACCTCACGGCCGTCGCGCAGGACGGCGACCTCCTTGGCCCCCATCTCCAGCAGTGCCCGCAGCGCGCTCCCCGCCCGGCGCTTGGACCTGGCCTCGAAGTAACGGCCGGCCAGGATGAAGGTGACCACCCCTGCGGCGGCCTCGAAGTAGATGTTCCCCGCGCCGTTCCCCCGGCTGAGCGTGAACTCGAACCCGTGCCGCATGCCGGGCATGCCCGCCGTGCCGAAGAACAGCGCCCACAGCGACCAGCCGAACGCCGCCAGCGTGCCGATCGAGACCAGTGTGTCCATGGTCGCCGTGCCGTGCCGCAGGTTGGTCAGCGTCGCCCTGTGGAACGGCAGGCCGCCGTACACCACCACCGGCGCGGCGAGGGTGAGCGACAGCCACTGCCAGTTGTCGAACTGCAGGGCGGGGATCATCGCCATGGCGACCACGGGGACGGTGAGCAGGATCGACACGATGAGCCGCTGCCGCAGGGGAGCGAGCTCGTCGCGCTCCTCGGTGACGGGCTCGACGCTCGGCAGCTCCGCCGAGTAGCCGGCCTTCTGGACCTCGGCGACCAGATCCTCGGGACGCACCTCGCCGTCGTAGACGACCTTGGCCTTCTCGGTGGCGTAGTTAACTGTGGCGGTCACGCCGTCGAGCTTGTTCAGCTTGCGTTCGATGCGTGAAGCGCACGAGGCACACGTCATGCCGCCGATCGCCAGCTCTATCTGGCCGCCCCCGGCGGACGGCCTCGTGGTGACGGACGTCATGGCGTCTCCTCCCGCTCGTCTCCCATAGTGCGCGACCCGGGTCGCGGGCGCCAATCGCGGCCTGCCCTTACGTCCTGGAACGATACCCCCCTATAGTACCTGGCGCGTCAAGTGGCCCTCCAGGCCGGAGGGGTTCGACTCTCGCGACAGGGGTATCTGGAGCGGCATTCCCCCAGGAAGCGCCCTGCCGGTACGGTTCGGGCGGAGAACCGAACATGTCGCACGGTCTGATCTACTGATGTCGCGGGCTGCGCGGAAGGACGACACCGTGATCGTCGATCTGGTCTTCCTGCTGGGCGCGCTGGCCCTGGTCATCGCGAACGGCGTCTTCGTCGCGGCCGAGTTCTCGCTGGTCACCGTCGAACGGAGCGAGGTACAGCGGCTGGCCGCCGCCGGCGACCGCGGGGCCCAGGGCATCCAGGCGGCGATCCGGCGGCTGTCGTTCCAGCTCTCCGGGGCGCAGCTCGGCATCACGATCACCTCGCTCCTGCTGGGCGTCATGGCCGAGCCCGCCATCGCCGGGCTGCTCCGTCCCGCCGTCGAGAGCATCCCCGCCCTGCCGGACGGGGCGACCGAGAGCGTGTCGGCGATGCTGGGCCTCCTGATCGCCACGGTGAGCCAGATGGTGCTCGGCGAGCTGGTCCCCAAGAACGCCGCCCTGTCGCGCCCGATGGCCGTCGCGCGGCTCTCCACCCCCCCGCAGCGGATCTTCTCCGCGGTGTTCGCGCCGCTCATCAAGGCCTCCAACGCGACGGCGAACGCCATCGTCCGGGCGCTCGGGGCCGAGCCACAGGACGAGCTCGCCTCCGCCCGGTCCCCAGAGGAGCTGAGCCTGCTGATGAGCCTGTCGGCCGAGGCGGGCACCCTTCCGACCGGCACGGCGGCCATGCTGCGCCGCGCGCTGCGGTTCGGCGACATGACCGCCGCCGAGGCGATGACCCCTCGCATGGACTGCGTCACCGTGACGGACGGGGACACCGTCGCGGAGTTCCTCACCCTGGCCAGGCGGGAGCGCCACCTGCGGCTGCCCGTCTCCGGTGGCGAGCTGGACGACATCGTGGGCGTCGCGTCCGTGGTGGACGCCTTCGCCGTCCCCGAGGCCGCGCGCGGGGAGACCCGGGTGGCGAGGATCCGGCGTCCCCCCGTCCTGGTCCCCGAGTCGCTCGACCTCGCGACCCTGCAGGAGCGCCTGTTCACGGCCAGGGAGGAGATGGCGGTCGTCGTGGACGAGTACGGCGGCTTCGCCGGGATCATCACCGTGGAGGACCTGGCGGAGGAGCTCATCGGCGACATCGCCGACGAGTACGACCTGCCCGAGGAGGGCTCGGCCGAGCCGGAGTCCGCCCTGCTCGCCCCCGGCACGTCCGTGGCCGTGCCCGCGCTCCTGCGCGCCCACGAAGCCGAGGAGCGCACCGGGTTCCAGATGCCCGAGGGGCCGTACGAGACCCTCGCCGGGTTGCTGATCAGCCGTCTCGGCCGGATACCCGACACAGGGGACAGCGTGGTCGTGGACGGCTGGACCCTCAGGGTCGACGGCATGCGCCGCCACCGGATCGAGCTCATCACGCTCACAGCGCCCAGACTCGGCGAGGAGAACGCCTCTTGACCATGCCCCTGAGCGCGACGGGCGCCGCTCGGAGCAGCCGATGAGCCTCCTGGACGTCCTCGCCATCGTGCTGCTGCTCGCGACGAACGGGTTCTTCGTGGGCGCGGAGTTCGCGCTGATCTCCGCCCGCCGCACGCAGATCGAGCCGCTGGCCAAGGAGGGCTCCAGGAAGGCCCGGGCGGTGCTCTCCGCCATGGACTCGGTGCCCCTGATGCTCGCCGCCGCCCAGCTCGGCGTGACCCTGGCCTCGCTGGCGCTCGGAGCCGTCGGCGAGCCGGTCATCGCCCACGCCCTGGAGCCGCTGTTCTCGGCCCTCGGACTGCCCGTGGGCCTGGTGCATCCGACCGCCTTCGCCCTCGCCATGTTCATCGTCGTCTCAGCGCACGTGATCATCGGCGAGATGGTGCCGAAGAACCTGTCCCTCTCCAGCCCCGACCAGGCGGCCCTGTGGCTCGTGCCGCCCCTGCGCCTGGTCGCCCGCGCCACCCGCCCGCTGCTGGTCGGGATCAACGCCATCGCCGCCGCCGTCCTGTGGGTGCTGAGGATCCCGCCGACCGAGGAGATCCGCTCTGTCTACACCTCGGACGAGATGCCGGCCCTCATCCAGGAGTCGCGCAGGCACCGGCTGCTGGAGCAGGACGAGCACGATCGCATGATCGCGACGCTCGCCCTGCACGCCCGTCCGGTGGAGTCGGTCATGGTGCCGATCAGCGAGGTCGTCAGCCTGCCCGCCACGACCCGCGTGTCCGAGCTGCAGGAGAACGCCGGGCGCTACGGCCACTCGCGCTTTCCCGTACGCGGTGACGACCCGGGCGAGCTGTCCGGGTACCTCCACGTCCTGGACGCCCTCAACGGCCACGCGGCGCACGAGCCCTTACCGGCCCGCGCCCTGCCTCACGTTCACCGCAGGGCCACCCTGGCCGACGTGCTCGCGACGATGCGCAAGCGCCGCGCCCAGCTCGCGGCGATCGTCGACGACGGCGGCGCGGTGACCGGGGTCGTCACCCTGGAGGACGTCCTCACGGGCCTGCTCCACCACGCCAGCCAGGAGGCCCCGAGCTAGGCGCTGCCAGGATCCGTGCGGCAATTGTCTATTTCATCCAGATTCGACTCATAGCCTGACTCGGTGGTTAAGAGCACGGACATCTGGGGCAGCACTGGACAAATGCATGTCGCGACCCGCTCGTCACCCTCACCGGCCTCGTCACCGTCGTCGCAAGGCGGCCGACAATCGTGGCTGGACGCTCTGCGCGGGATCGCGGCACTGATCGTCGTCTTCGAGCACTCGCTGGACGCCCTGCTGCCGGAGATCCGCGGCTCGATCAGTCCATGGTTCGACTTCGGGCAGTACGGCGTGCTGGTGTTCTTCCTGGTCAGCGGGTACGTCATCCCGGTATCGCTGGAACGGCGCGGCAGCGTGCGGGGTTTCTGGATCACCCGGTTCTTCCGCCTCTACCCCCTGTGGGCGTTGGCGGCGGCGATCGGCACCGTGTTCGCCGTCATCGGCGTCTACTCGACCCTCCCGGCGCGGACCTCCGGGCAGCCGTGGAGCGCCACGCTGGCACACCTCACGATGTTGCAGGACCTGCTCCAGGTGCCCAGCGTCGTCAACGTCTTCTGGACCCTCTCGTACGAGATGGCGTTCTACCTCCTGGTCACCGCGATGTTCGTGTTCGGCGTCCATCGGGCCAGCGCCGGGACCTCGCTGACGCTCGCGGTGTGCGCGCTCGTCGCCGGCGCGCTCGTACCCGCCGGGTGGCTGACCCACGCGCTGGGAGCAAGCGTGGTGGGGATCGCGGCCATCGTGCTCCTCGGCGGGATCGCGGCCGTCCTCAGCGCTAAGCACGACGTGCGGCTCCATGGCGCGGCGGTCATCGCCGTCCTCGCCCTGGTGCTCCTCACCTTCAACAGCAGGGTGGGAGCCTGGCAGAGCCTCATCATCCTGGCGACGATGTTCGGCGGGACCGCCATCTACCGGCTTGAGCGTTCGCCGGTCGCGTGGGCGCGGTCACGTTGGATGATCGGCCTCGTGCCCGTCCTCTCGGTCGCCGCGGCGGTGTTGCTCGGGCCGGGGTGGGGCATGTCGGAGGCCGGGCAGCAGGCGTTCAAGTGGAGCTGGTCCACCGCGGTCGTCGCGGCGTGGCTCACCTTCGCCGCCGGGCTCGCCCTCCGCCACCGCACCGTCTCGCCCGTCCTGGTCTGGCTCGGCCTGGCGAGCTACTCCATCTACCTGCTGCATCCCCTGGTCCTGCAGGTCATCAGGCGGCTGACCAGCGATCCCTCGGGGATCCCACTCACGACGCGGCTGGCCTGGGAAGTGGTGTTCTTCACGACCGTGATCGGCTGTGCCGCGCTGAGCTACCGCTTCGTCGAGAAGCCGGCCCAGCGGATGGGACGCCGCCTCGCTCGCGCGGCGAGTGAGCCGTCTTACAGGTGATGTAGTGGGAAAAATGGAGACTTCCTGCGAATACCGCGACAGGGGGCCACAAATATCACCGGCATCGCTAGACTTGCTCGCGGCTTGCCGGGCAGATGGATCCGGCGCCTGGAGTCGGCGTGTGGCCTCGGGCCACCAGCCCTGGCCATTCCGTGGGGACAATGAACGGCGGGCTTGTCGATGTGCGCCCTGACCAGCCCGTGGACGAGTCCGCGGGCAAGCCGCCCGGCAGGGCGAAGCGGCCCTGGATGGCGTGGCTGTGGTGCCTGGTCGCGGCGGTCACGGGCGTTTCCGTAGCGGGCGGTGCCACGCTGGTGGGCGCGTACAGCAAGCTGAGCGGCAACATCAAGCACGTCGACATCGACGCCAAGGACCTCGGCACGCGCCCGGCCAAGGTCAGCAAGGCCCTGAACATCCTGATCGTGGGCTCGGACACGCGAGCGGGCGCCAACGTGAAGTACGGCCACCGAGATCTGGGCGAGCGCACCGACACGATCATCCTGGCCCACGTGTCCCCCAACCACGACAACGCCCTGCTCATCAGCTTCCCGCGTGACTCGCTGGTTCAGCTGCCCACCTGCCCGCCCAAGCCCAAGAACGGGCTGGCAGGGCAGCGCGCCCACGTAGGCATGATCAACGAGTCGTTCAACTTCGGCGGCATCGGCTGCACCTACAGGACGATCGAGTCGCTCACCGGCATCCGTATCGACCACTACGCCAAGGTAGACTTCACCGGCTTCAAGAGCATGGTGAACGCCCTCGGAGGCGTCGACATCTGCGTGCCGAAGGCGATCGACGACAAGAAGGCGATGCTGCACCTGGCCGCCGGCAAGCAGACCGTGAAGGGCGAGCAGGCCCTCGGGTACGTCCGCGCCCGCTACAGCCTGGGCGACGGGTCCGACATCGGCCGCATCCAGCGGCAGCAGATGTTCATCGCCTCGATGATCAAGAAGGCGATGAGCGGGGCCACGCTGAGCGACCCCGCCAAGCTGTTCCGCTTCCTCGACGCGGCCACCAAGTCCGTCACGACCGACCCCGGGCTGACCGTGGGGGTCATGAAGGACCTGGCGTCGAGCGCTCAGGGCTTGGCCGCCGGGGACATCCGCTTCGTCACCACGCCATGGCGCTACTCCCTCACCCAGCCCGGCCGGGTCGAGTGGGTGCAGCCGCAGGCCAAGAGACTCTTCCAGCTCGTGGCGACCGACACGAAGATCCAGGGCTCGCACATCAAGACGGGCCGCCAGGGCAAGGTGTCGAAGTCCAAGATCGAGATCTCGGTGCAGAACGGCACCACCCGGGGCGGCCTCGGCACGCAGGTCGCCGCCGCGCTGGAGCAGCGCGGCTACACCGTCGTCAAGGTCGGCGACACGAAGCGCAAGCCGTATCCCAAGACGACGATCATGTACGCCGCGGACGGGCAGAGCAGGGTGCCGACGCTGGCCGGCGACCTGCTGGTCTCGCGCAGCGCCCCCGTGAAGAACGTCACCACGACCAGGCTCGTGCTGGTGATCGGCTCCGACTGGAAGGGCCTCAAGGCCGCCCCCGTCTCCGAGGAGGAGCTCAAGGGGATCGACGCGACGCAGGACTCCTGCTCGGCCGAGTGACACCGCTCGTCATCGTCTTTCCCCCGGTTGGGGATGATTGTTGCATCCGCTCCCTTTGGGGTACGGAACCGGACATGTGTCACTTGCTCTCTGTTGTGGGTGAGCCTCGGTAAGAGGCGTGATCCCGCCGGCGGATCGGCGGGATACCCAGAGCGGCATGGGGGAACGGGGCGAGTGTCCGGGCATCGCAAGGATGGTGAGCTATGCGACGTGGAGTGATCTTCGATATCGACGGCACCCTGGTCGACACGAACTACCTGCACGTGACCGCCTGGTGGGAAGGTTTCCGGCGGCAGGGTCGTGACGTCCTCATGGTGGACATCCATGGAGCCATCGGCCGGGCCGATCGGGATCTCATCGACTACCTGCTTCCCGACGTGTCGGACGAGGAGGCCCAGGCCATCTCCGACGCGCACGCGGAGCTGTACAAGCCGCACCTCGACGAGGTACGGCCGGTGCCGGGGGCGGGCGAGCTGCTGCAGAGCCTCTCTGATCGAGGGCTGCTCGTGGTGGCGGCGACCAGCGCCCCGAAGGACGAGGCCGAGCGCCTGATAGGCATCACCGGGGCGCAGGACGCCGTCTCCGCCCTCGTGCATTCGGGCGACGTGGACAAGTCCAAGCCCCACCCCGAGCCGATACGCCAGGCACTCGACAAGTCGAGCCTGCAGCCCAATAATGCGATCATGGTGGGGGACAGCGTGTGGGACGCGCTGGCCGCCCGCGCGGCGAAGGTCGGATGCGTCGCCCTCCGGTCCGGCGGCATCGACACCGGATCCCTTCTGGAGGCGGGAGCCGAGGCCGTGTACAAGGACTGCCGGGATCTTCTGTACCACCTGGAAGAGACCCCGATCGGCCGGCTCCTGCAGAACTGACGCAGGATGGCCGCGTGAGCCGGCACGAGCACGAAAGCACGGAGTCGCCGCGCTCGCCCGCCGTCCATCGAACCCGGCGGCCATCCACGGCGTATTGCTAGATCAGAAGGAGAGTGGTCGGACATGGCACAGCAGGCGGTCATCGGCGTCACGGGACTCGGGGTCATGGGCCGCAATCTCGCGCGCAACTTCGCCAGACACGGATACACGGTCGCCGTGCACAACCGGACGAGCGCGAAGACCAAGGCGCTGATCGAGGAGTTCGGTCACGAGGGCGAGTTCGTCCCCGCGGAGACGCCGGAGGCCTTCGTCGCCTCGCTGGCGCGGCCACGCAAGATGGTGATCATGGTGAAGGCGGGCCAGTCGACCGACGCGGTGATCGAGGAGTTCGCGCCCCTGCTCGAACCCGGCGACATCATGGTCGACGGCGGCAACGCCCACTTCCGCGACACCCGGCGCCGCGAGAAGGCGCTCAAGGAGCTCGGCATCCACTTCGTCGGTGTCGGCATCTCGGGCGGCGAGCAGGGCGCGCTCGAAGGCCCGAGCATCATGCCCGGCGGTTCCCGCGAGGCGTACAAGTCGCTGGGCCCGATCCTTGAGGACATCGCGGCCAAGGTGGACGGCGTGCCGTGCTGCACGTACGTCGGACCCGACGGTGCCGGACATTTCGTGAAAATGGTGCACAACGGCATCGAGTACGCCGACATGCAGCTCATCGCCGAGGCGTACGACCTGCTCCGCAAGGGCGTGCGGATGTCTCCCCCCGAGATCGCCCAAGCGTTCCGCACCTGGAACAGGGGGCGGCTGGAGTCGTACCTGATCGAGATCACCGCCGAGGTGCTCTCGCACATGGACCGCACCACCGGGAAGCCGTTCGTCGACGTGGTGCTCGACCAGGCGGAGCAGAAGGGCACCGGCCGCTGGACCGTGCAGGCGGCCCTCGACCTCGGAGTGCCGGTCGACGGCATCGCCGAGGCGGTCTTCGCCCGTTCTCTCTCCGGCCACGTCGACATGCGCAAGGCGGCGCGCATCCTCCCCGGCCCTACCGGCGGCGGCCTTACGTCCTCCTTCGCCGACGACGTGGAGCAGGCACTGTACGCCTCGAAGGTCGTCGCCTACGCGCAGGGCTTCAACGAGATCCAGGCCGGCAGCGCGGAGTACGGCTGGAACATCAACCTCGGCGCGATGGCCACCATCTGGCGTGGCGGCTGCATCATCCGGGCCCGCTTCCTCGACCGCATCCGCGCGGCCTACGAGGCGGACCCGAACGCCCCCACGCTGCTGTCCGACGTCCACTTCGCGGCCGAGATGGGGCAGGCCCAGGACGGGTGGCGCGACGTGGTCGCCGCCGCTATCAGGCGGGGCATCCCCGCCCCCGGCTTCTCCAGCTCGCTCGCGTACTACGATGCGCTGCGCGCCGAGCGGCTCCCCGCGGCCCTGATCCAGGCGCAGCGCGACTACTTCGGCGCCCACACCTACCGCAGGGTCGACCGCGAGGGCGTCTACCACACCCACTGGGAGCTCACCGGCCACCCCGAGACCCGCGTCGACGTCTGACGCCAGGAGAAGCGCCGGCGGAGTACGCCGGTCGAACGTCGGCGTCCGGAGGCAGGAGCCTCAGGACGCCGACCTCGCGCGCTGCTCCTGCTCGGCGATCAGCTCGGCGAGGGTGGTCTCGTCGTCTGCGTCCACCGTCCGCCACACTCCCGCGGCCTCGATCTCGTCGTCGAATCGCAGCCGGGTGGCCCAGAAGCGCCCGGTGTCCGACTGGAAGACCATCCACCCGGAAGGGTCCAGCTGAGCGGGGTTCATCGTGCCTCCTGCTGACGGCGCCCAGACAACGGCGGAGGTGGGCCGGCGCACCGGCTGACGGGAAGGGCTGTGGGTTCGCGCACTGAACGCACCTCGGTTCCGAATCGCAAAAGACCCGTCAAAGACATGAATCATCCTTAGGGGTCCGCCAGTTATGGCGTCATCGGTCTGCGCGAGTTACATCCGCGCTACGGTCAGCGTGAGGGCTTGATAACTCGGTGTCACCGTTGCAGTGGTGCCGCACCGTCGTTGCCGCAACACGTGGAGTGACCATGACCATCGGCGAGGATCTGCGCGCCGCCCGTCAGCGTGCGGGCCTCAGCTTGGGGCAGCTCGCGTTGATTTCGGGTGTTTCCGCAGGTCACCTCAGCCGGGTCGAGCGGGGTGCCCGCGAGATCACACCCACGTTACTACGGCATTACGAGATCGCCTTGAGCAACGTGACGGTTCCTTTTGCCGCAACGGGAACGCCGGATGCCTGCACCCCTGAAGTGGGTACCGTCGATGACATGAAGCGGCGAGGCCTACTCTCAGTCATCGCGGCGGCGTCCGTGGGGGTCGCCACGGGTGAGCCTCTTACCCGTCTGCTCGAAGGCCTCGGCGCCGAGCCGCCGACCCGTGTCGGCTTACCCGAGGTGCAGGCCGTGGAAGCCGCCGCCGATCTCTACATGCGCATGGATCTCGCCCGCGGAGGCACCGCGGCGATCGCGATGGCACGCGGCTCCCTTGAGTGGGCGGTGAAGTTACAAGACCGGCCCATGTTCGAGCCCACGCGCGAGCGGCTCTGCTCGGCCATCGGGCTGCTGGCCGACCGCATGGGGTGGGCGACGTACGACCAGGGCCAGATGGAGCGGGCGGCGAGGCTCCTCACCTTCGCGCTCGACTCGGCGGCGCGCGGCGCCGACCGAGACCTGCGGGCGCACACCATGCTCGATCTGTCCGTCGCCTTCGCCGACATGGGCAGGCCGCGCGACGCCGTCGAGATCCTCCGCCTCGCGCTCGGGGACGAGCGCATCTCCAGCGCCGAGCGCGCCAACGTGCACGCCGTGGCCGCCCGCCACTGCGCCTCGGCCGGCGACCGGGCGGGCGGGTTGCGGCACATCGGCCTCGCGGAGGAGGCGCTGGCCCGCGAGGAGCCGGCGGTGGCACCCGACTGGGCGCGCCACATCACCGTCTCCCCCGGCCATCACGACAGCGCGCTGGGGCTGGCGCTGTTCCAGCTCGGCGACGACGTACGAGCGCGCGAGCGCCTGGCCGCGGCGCTCGACAGGCTCGGCGAGAGCCGTACGCGCACGGGGCTGCGCTGCCTCACCCGCCTCGCGGTGCTCCGCATTCGTGAGGGTGACCGCGACACCGGCACCGAGCAGGCGCGCCGCGCGGTCATGCTGGCCGAGGGCGTGTGCTCCACGCGGGTCACGAGAGACCTCCGCATGATGATCGACGGTGTCCGCCAGTGCGGCATGCACGAGCTGGCCCGCGAGCTGACCGGTTCCCTGACCCCCGTCTGAGCCCGCGTGGACACCGGCCCCTTCTGAGCCCGCGTGGACACCGGCCCCTTCCGCGCCCGCGTGGACACCGGCCCCTTCCGCGCCCGCGGGCGCGGCGGATCAGCCGTTCGTCCGCGCCGCATGAACCCCTCCGGTGCGCGGATCGGACTTTCGCCGAGCGCTCTGGTGCCCGAATTCGGCTAGCCTCGCCTGGTCCCCGCCAACGCGGCCGCGCGGCCTGGTCTCACCGCGCCCACGCGGCCCTCCCCCGGAAGGTGTGTTCATTGATCGGCTGGTTCGAGGCGTTCGTGCTGGGCTTGGTACAGGGGCTCACGGAGTTCCTGCCCATCTCCTCCAGCGCCCACATCAGAGTGGTCTCCGCCTTCTTCGGCTGGAAGGACCCCGGAGCCGCCTTCACCGCCGTCATCCAGCTCGGCACGGAGACCGCCGTCCTGATCTACTTCCGCAAGCGCATCTGGGACATCGTCTCCACCTGGACGCGCTCGCTCTGGACCCCGGAGCTGCGGCAGGAGTCGGCCGCGCGCATGGGGTGGTACGTCATCGCGGGCAGCATCCCCATCGGCGTGCTCGGTCTCGCGTTCAAGGACCAGATCGAGACCACCGTGCGCGACCTGCGGCTGATAGGCGCCTGCCTGATCGTCTTCGGCCTCCTTCTCGCCGTCGCCGACCGCATGGCCCGCAACGAGCTGACCCTGGACAAGAACCTCAACCTGCCGCACGCCCTGACGTACGGCCTGGCCCAGGCGCTCGCCCTCATCCCCGGCGTCTCCCGGTCCGGCGGCACGACCGGCGCCGGCCTGCTGCTCGGCTACCGGCGCGAGGAGGCCGCGGAGTACTCGTTCCTGCTGGCGATCCCGGCCGTGCTGATGTCAGGCGTGCTGGAGCTGTTCAAGATCGGCGACGGTCAGGCGCCCGACTGGGGGCCGACGATCCTCGCCACGATCGTGTCGTTCGTCGTCGGGTACGCGGCCATCGCCTGGTTCCTGCGGTACATCAGCACCCACCGCTTCACACCGTTCATCGTGTACCGGGTGATCCTCGGCGCCTTCGTCATCATCGCCGTCAGCCTCGACCTCATCCCAGCGAGCTAGCGTCCTCCACCGCTGCGGGCCCGGTGGAGACGGGCGTCTTCAAGGTCACGGACGCCGAACCGGTCGTGTCCAGCGGCCCGCTGAAGCCTGTGAAGATCGGATTCGAACCTGTGTACGAGTCTGTGGATACTGTGGATAACTCCTTCGGCCTCGGACCCCTGGCGGGAAGTCGTCCCGGCGTCGAGGGCATGGGTGAGGAGTACAGACTGGACGAGCCGCGGGCCGTGCGGGTTCACCACACTTCTCCTGACATGTCTTGACAGGACTGGTTACGGGGAACGCTAATCCGGTGTAGCAGCCGACCCGGCTCCAGTCGCGAGGGTGTGAGCCGGCGAGAGAAAGGCGCCCATCGTGTCCGATCTCCCCCAGTTGCCGTTCACGCGGCGTAACCAGCTGGATGTGCCACCGACATACCGCGAGCTGCGCGAGCAGTCGCCGATCAGCCGGGTGAGAACCCAGGCCGGCGACGAGGCCTGGCTCGTCACCGGTTACGAAGAGGTACGGCGACTGCTCGCCGACGACAGGCTCGGCCGCTCCCATCCCGATCCCGACGCCGCGCCGCGGATCTCCAGCTCGGTGATCCTCGGCGGCCCGAGAGGTGACTACTCGACCGAGAAGCAGGAGCACGAGAGGATGCGCAAGCTTCTCGCTCCGGCGTTCTCTGCTCGGCGGATGAAGGCGCTGACCGACCACGTGCAGGACCTGGTCGACGACCTCCTCGACCGCATGGCCACCAAGTCGCCGCCGGTCGACCTGCACGAGCACTTCTCCTTCCCGCTTCCCGTGCTGGTCATCTGCGAGCTGCTCGGCGTGCCGTACGAGGACCGCGACCGGTTCCGGGCGCTGGCGGACGGTATGACGAACATGACCGACCCGGCGGCGGCCACCATGGCGATGGACGAGCTCAGCGCCTACATCCACGGGCTGGTGCTGGAGAAGCGCCGGCACCCGGCCGAGGACGTCCTGTCCGACATGGCCAACATGGACGCCGACGACAAGGAGATCTCCGACCTCGGGGCGGGCCTGCTGTTCGCCGGGCACGAGACCACGGTCAACCGCATCGACTACGGCGTCGTGTTCCTGCTCAGCGACCTGGCCCAGCGCGACGCGCTGGCCGCCGACCCCTCCCTCGCGCCCGCCGTGGTGGAGGAGATCCTGCGCATGGCCGCGCCGTCCGACCACGGGCTCGTGCGGTACGCCAAGGCGGACATCGAGTTCGGCGACGAGACCATCCGTGCCGGCGAGGCGGTGCTCATCCTCACCTCGGCGGCGAACCGCGACGAGAGCGTCTTCGACGAGCCCGATGTGTTCGACATCGGTCGCGAGGCCGTGGATCCTCACGTCGCGTTCGGGTACGCCCAGCACTACTGCATCGGGGCGAACCTCGCGCGGGTCGAGCTCCGGGCGGTGTTCGGCACCCTGCTCCAGAGGTTCCCGACGATGGAGCTGGCCGAGCCCCTTCACCGGCTGCGCACCCGCACCGGCCGCCTGACGGGCGGCTTCGTCGAGCTTCCCGTCACCTGGTGACCTGCCCCAGCCCGCGGGTCAGCGGGACCGCGAGACCTTTACGAGGTGTCTCGCGGTCCCGCTGCCGTACCCGGCAAAAGCCGCAATCGACACTTAACGCGTCTTGTAACCAATTTTGATCGGCCCCGTTAAGATTTAGTTTGATCATCATGCTGATCGGGGAGAAATGCTGACCCTGTGGTACGACCGTCCCGCGAACGAGGCGGATGAGCACGACGCGTGGGAACGGCTGGCACTGCCGATCGGCAACGGCAGGCTCGGCGCGACGGTGTTCGGACGGCTCGGAACCGAGCGTGTCGCCCTCAACGAGAGCACCCTGTGGACCGGCGGCCCCGGCTCGAAGGACGCCCAGCACGGATACGGCTTCGGCGACTGGCCCGCTCCCCGGCCGGGCGCTCTGGACGAGGTCAGGCGGCGGATCGCGGAGGACGGGCGCGTGGAGCCCCGCGAGGCGGCCCGCCTGCTCGGAAACCCCGCCGGGATGGAAGGTCACATCCCCGGGTTCGGCGCCTACCAGCCCTTCGGCGACCTCTTCCTCGACACCGGGACGACGGCCGGGGTCTCGGACTACCGCCGCGAGCTCGACCTTTCCACTGCCATCGCGTCGGTGCGCTACACGGCGGGCGGGGTCCGCTTCACGCGCGAGTACTTCGCCAGCCACCCGGCCCAGGTGGTCGTCATACGGCTCGCCGCCGACCACCCCGGCCAGGTGTCCGTCACGGTACGGCCGGCCGCCGCCGCCCCGGTCTGTCCCCCGGTACGGGCGGAGGCGGGCCGCATGACACTCCGGGGAGCGCTGGAGGACAACGGGCTGCGCTTCGAGGGTCAGGTGCGGGTGCTGGCCGAGGGCGGCAGCCGTACGGACGAGGGCGGGGCGGTGGCGGTGCGCGGCGCCGACGCCGTGACCGTGGTGTTCTCGGCGGGCACCGACTACGCCGGCGTGCACCCGGGCTATCGCGGAGACGACCCGCACGTGACGGTCACCTCGCGCGTCGACCACGCGTGCGCCCGGAGCTACGCGGAGCTGCGTGCCGAGCACGTCGCCGACCACCAAGACCTCTTCGATCGCGTCCAACTCGACATCGGTGGATATTTCGCGACAGGGACGCGAAAGACGGTGCCGACGGACCAGGCGATCGCGGCGTACGGCGACGGCGGCCCCCGCGACCGGGCGCTCGAAACGCTGCTGTTCGCCTACGGCCGCTACCTGCTGATCGCGTCGTCACGGTCGGACTCGCCGCTGCCGGCCAACCTGCAGGGCCTGTGGAACGACAGCACCACGCCCCCGTGGGACGGCGACTGGCACACCAACGTCAACGTCCAGATGAACTACTGGCCGGCCGAGGTCACCGCACTGAGCGAGTGTGTGCCGCCACTGCTGCGCTTCGTCGACGCGCTGCGCCCTCCGGGCAGGATCACCGCCAGGACCATGTTCGGCGCGTCCGGCTGGGTGGTCCACCAGAACACCAACCCTTTCGGGTTCACCGGGGTGCACGACTGGCCGACGTCCTTCTGGTTCCCCGAGGCGAGCGCCTGGCTGGCTCAGCACGTCTACGAGCGCTACCTGTTCAGCGGTGACCTCGGTTACCTGCGCGACCACGCCTATCCCTTGCTCCGCGAGACGGCCGGCTTCTGGCTCGACCAACTGACCGAGGAGCGCGGGCTCGTCGTCTCCCCCAGCCACTCGCCCGAGCACGGGCCCTTCTCGGCCGGCGCCGCGGTGTCGCAGCAGATCGTGTGGGACCTGCTGGCGAACACCGTCGAGGCCGCGGACTACCTGGGCGTCGATCCGGGCTACCACCTGCTCAAGGCCCTCGGTGAGCTGGACGAGGGTCTGCGGGTGGGGTCGTTCGGCCAGCTCCAGGAGTGGCGGGAGGACTGGGACGACCCCGACGACACCCACCGGCACGTGTCCCATCTCTTCGCGCTGCACCCGGGCCGCCGCATCCGTCCCTGCACCGAGTACGGCGAGGCCGCGCGAGTGACGCTCGACCATCGCGGGGACGGCGGCACCGGCTGGAGCAGGGCCTGGAAGATGAACCTCTGGGCCCGGCTGCTCGACGGCGACCGGGCGCACCACCTGCTCGGCGAGCAGCTCAGGCACGGCATCCTGCCCAACCTGTGGAGTACGCACCCCCCGTTCCAGATCGACGGCAACCTCGGGACGACGGCCGGGATCGCCGAGATGCTCCTGCAGAGCCACGCGGGCGTGGTCGACGTGCTTCCCGCGCTGCCGTCCGCGTGGCCGTACGGCTCCTTCGACGGCCTGTGCGCCCGGGGCGGCCACACGGTGGGCGCCAGCTGGCAGGAAAGCGAGCTCGTCGAGGTGCGGCTCGTCTCGGGCATCGACGGCGAGGTGCGGCTGCGCAATCCCGCGTTCCTGAACGGCTGCCGCACCCATGTGCCCTGTGCCGTCGAGGATGACACGGCCACGTTCCAGGCGACCGCCGGCAGCGCGTACCGGATCACGATCGGCTGAACGCACCACCAGGACCAGACATAACGCCATATATCCATACAAGGAATGGCGGAGTGTCGTACTCGCGGGACACGAAGCGGTAACAACGCGTGCCCGCACCGTCACCACGGCTTGACAGGGAGGTCGGTATATCGTCTTATACACCTAACCGACTTATTAAGTAGGAATTAGGGAGTGTTCCATGAGGGTTCGCAGGCTCCGGGGGATGGCGGCAGCACTGGCCGCGGTCGCCGTGACCGCCCTTGCGGCGGCCTGCGGCGGAGGCGACACTTCCGCCTCCGGCGGCGGCGACGCGGCCAAGACCGAGGTCCGCCTCGGCTTCTTCCCGAACATCACGCACTCCACGGCGCTGGTCGGGGTCAAGAAGGGGTTCTTCGCCAAGGCGCTCGGCAGCAGTGCGACGCTGAAGACCGCGACCTTCAACGCCGGCCCCGCCGCCACCGAGGCGATCTTCTCCGACGCCATCGACGCGACGTACATCGGGCCGAACCCCGCGATCAACGCCTGGTCGAAGTCCAAGGGCCAGGCGATCAAGATCGTCGCCGGGTCGGCGTCGGGCGGCGTCTACCTCGTGGTCAAGCCGACGATCAACAGCGCCGCCGACCTCAAGGGCAAGAAGATCGCGACGCCGCAGCTCGGCAACACGCAGGACGTCGCGCTGCGCTTCTGGCTCAAGGACAAGGGCCTCAAGACCGACACCAAGGGCGGCGGCGACGTCTCGATCGTCCCTCAGGAGAACGCGCAGACCCTGCAGACCTTCGCCACCGGCGACATCGACGGCGCGTGGGTGCCCGAGCCCTTCGCGAGCCGGATGATCCAGGAGAGCAAGGGCAAGATCCTCGTCACCGAGGCCGACCTCTGGCCGAACAAGCAGTTCGTGATCACGCACCTCATCGTCAGGCAGCAGTTCCTCAAGGAGCACCCTGACCTGGTGAAGAAGCTGATCGAGGCGCACGTCGAGTCCAACGCCTACATCCAGAGCGACCCGGCCGGCGCCAAGGAAGCGATCAACGCGGAACTGAAGGACCTGTCCGGCAAGCCTCTCAAGACCGAGGTGCTGGACAGCGCGTTCAAGAACATCACCTTCACCAACGACCCGATCGCCTCCTCCCTGGTGACCAGCGCCGAGCACGCCCAGCAGGTCGGCCTGCTCGACCCGGTGGACCTGAACGGCATCTACGACCTGACGATCCTCAACGAGGTGCTGGCCGCCAAGGGCCAGCAGGCGGTGAGCGACAAGTGAGCAAGCACCGCACCCCACAAGAGCCGACGCGGCGCTCCCGGTCACGGGCCGGCGAGCCGCTGGGTGAGGAGTCGAAGTGACAGCTCCGATTCAGGAGCTGCGCCCCAGCCGGGCCGACGGGCGTGAGCCCGCGGTCCGGCTGGACGCGGTTTCCAAGGTGTACGGCCGGGAGCTCCTCGCCCTCGACCGGGTGACGCTGTCGGTGGACAAGGGCGAGTTCGTCTGCCTGCTCGGAGCGTCGGGCTGTGGCAAGAGCACGATGCTCAGCCTGGTCGCCGGGCTCGACCGCCCCACGGCCGGGGAGATCGACACCAAGGGCGGGCGCATCGCGATGATGTTCCAGGAGCCCGCCCTGTTCCCGTGGCTCACCGTCTCGGCCAACATCGAGCTGGCGCTCCGGGTGAAGAGCTCGGTCAGGAGCACCACCAAGAAGGAGCGCCGCGCGCGGGCGGAGGAGCTGCTGGAGATCGTCCACCTGGGCGGCTTCGGCGCCAAGCGCCCGCACGAGCTGTCCGGCGGCATGCGCCAGCGCGTCGCCCTGGCCAGGGCTCTGGCCCAGGACGCCGACGTGCTGCTCATGGACGAGCCCTTCGGCGCCCTGGACGCCATGACCCGCGACCTGCTCCATGACGAGCTGGAGCGCATCTGGCGGGAGCGCGAGCTGTCCGTCCTGTTCGTGACCCACAACGTGCGTGAGGCCGTACGCCTGGGCGACCGGGTCGTGCTGCTGAGCAGCAGGCCCGGCACGGTGATCGAGGAGTTCCCCGTCACGCTGCCCCGGCCGCGCCGTACGGACTCCGGGGAGGTGGCCGAGCTGGCCGCGAGCATCACCGACAGGCTCCGCCAGGAGGTGCTGCGTCACGCCCGGCCTTCGCAGCAGCCCGTCGGCGCCGGCGCCGAGAAGTGACGGATGACCATGACCACTGATATTTCACAACAGATAGCCGGTCTGGACGCGCTGGAGCTGTCCCACCGCGAGCAGCGCGGCGTCGCCGCGAGGATCTGGTCGCGCGCCTGGCCGATGATCTCGGCCATCGTGCTGGTCCTCGCGATCTGGGAGCTGGTCGTGCTCAGCGGGTGGCGCCCCGAGTACGTCTTCCCCGGCCCCGTCGCCGTCTTCGGAGACCTCTGGACCCGCCTCGGCGACGCCGAGTTCTACCAGGCCGTGGCCGTGACGATGCGCCGCGCCGTCACCGGGTTCGCGGTCGCGGTGCTGGTCGGGCTGGTCGTCGGCGCGGCCGTGTCACGGGTGCGTCCCCTGCGGGCGGCGTTCGGCTCCCTGATCACCGGACTGCAGACCATGCCCTCCATCGCGTGGTTCCCGCTGGCGATCCTGCTGTTCAAGCTGAGCGAGAGCGCGATCCTCTTCGTGGTCGTCCTCGGCGCGGCGCCGTCCATCGCGAACGGGCTGATCGCGGGCGTGGACTACACCCCTCCGATCCTGCTCAGGGCCGGGCACATCCTCGGCCTGCGGAGGCTGGCGCTGTACCGGCACGTCATCCTGCCCGCCTCGCTGCCGTCGTTCCTCTCGGGGCTCAAGCAGGGGTGGGCGTTCGCGTGGCGGTCGCTGATGGCGGGCGAACTCCTTGTGATCATCGCCAACCAGACGTCGATCGGCGAGCAGCTCGACAACGCGAGGGAGCTCTCCGACGCCCCCGGCCTGCTGGCCACGATGATCGTGATCCTCGTCATCGGCATCGTCGTGGACATGTGTTTCGGCGCGGCCGACAACGCTCTCCGGCGCCGCTGGGGGCTCGACCAGCGCGTGGGCTGATGCGGATCTCCGCCAGGACGCAGTACGCCCTGCGCGCCGCCGCGGAGCTTGCCGCCGCTCCTCCGGGCCCCGTGCCCGCGGAGCGGATCGCGAGCTCCCAGGACATTCCCCGCAGATTCCTGGACAACATCCTGCTCCAGCTGCGGCGCGCGGGCCTCATCGAGAGCCAGCGGGGCCCCGAGGGGGGCTACTGGCTCGCGAGACCGGCCACCGAGATCACTCTCGCCGACATCATCATCGTGATCGAGGGCGCGCCCTCCCACGGCGAGCGGTTCCCGGGCGTCGCCGGGCCGCTTGCCGACGTGTGGACGGCGCTGCGGACCTTCGAGAACACGACGCTGACGGAGATCACGCTGGCCCACATCGCCAGCGGCTCCCTCCCGCCTCTCGCCTGAGGCCGGCCGGTGCCTTACCGGAAAGCCGCAGAAGGCCCCGTCCTTCAGGGCGGGGATGAATGCGGTCCCCTTCAGGGGATGGCCCGCCGGAGGCGGGGCAGGACCGAGCGCGAAGCGCGTCTCGGTCCCGCTGGGTGGTCAGGTGGGTCGGCGTTGTTGTTCGATGTACGCCTTGATGATCGTGAGTGGTGCGCTGCCGCAGGAGGTTGCGAGGATGACGGTGACCGGAAGTGGCCACGCGTGATGGCCCGGATCACGTCGGAATCCAGCGTCGGTGGCGCCAGCTAGACGATAATGTGTTCGAGTAGCCATTGATGCGGAGCGTATTGGTCGTGGCAGGGGGTGTGGGCGGTGAAGTTGCGCTACAACTTCCGGCGCTACCCCGACGCTGCGCAGCGCCAGATGCTGGCCAAGACGTTCGGGTGCGCCCGGGTGGTGTGGAACGACGCGTTGGCCGCGCGCAAGGCCGCCCGCAAAGCCGGGCTCGGGTTCATCGGGGACGCGGAGATTCAGCGCCGGGTGCTCACCGCCG